>NZ_JVPL01000292.1:0-124752 GCF_001054655.1 Bacillus sp. 220_BSPC | reverse complement strand
TGAAATGTACCCTTTGTAAAGGACAGTTTAAAAAAAGCCTAGGCAGCTTGAAAAAGATGATTTCTGTATTGAACAGGAGTCATCTTTTTTAAATTCCATTGGTATCTGTAGTGATTGTAATACGTCATATATTGCTTAATTTCTTTTTTTAATTCATCTAAAGTTGAACATGCTTTAATAGAGGCTTCATCTTTAAAATGGCCAAAAAAAGATTCTTGAGGTGCATTATCCCAGCAGTTCCCGCGCCTTGACATCGACTGGCCTAATCCCAGTTTTTTTACTAATTTCTGAAAGTCCGGATGGGTATAATGAGTTCCCTGATCAGAGTGGATAAAGGCATTCTTTGCTTTGTGAAATCTTCGATTTTTCTTTAACTTGAGGAGGGTTTCCGTAGCCAGGTCCATGGTAATGCGATCTGATACATGGTAAGCCACAATTTCATTGGTCGAAGCATCCTTAATCGTTGATAGATAAGCTTTCTTTCCTTGGCCATAGAACAAATATGTGATATCTGTCAGTAGTATTTTACCTGGAACTTCCTGTTTGAATTCCCTCTTCAAAAGATTCGGCACCACACGGTGCTCGTGAGTGGCTTTCATCATTCGTCTGTACGGATTTGCCTTCCGAATAGGGCATATAATGCTGTACTTCTTCATGATTCGCCGGATACGCTTCAAATTATAGACAACATTAAATTGACCCGCCAAAGTCATTTTGATCTGACGAGCCCCTTTCTTACGATTTTTGAAATGGAATGCTTTTATGATGATTTCTTTCACTACCTCATCCTTTTCATCTTTTCGAATTCTTTTTTCCTGTGATTTCACTGAGAAGTAATTATAATAACCACTTCTTGAAACACCGACTATTTTACAAAGGTATTTCACCATATGTTTTAGTTGATATTTTTCAATCACGGAGCGAATTAGGATATATTTTTGGAAAGGAGGAAGAACTACTTCTTCATCCCCCTTTCTGCAAAACGAATCTTTTTTAACAGTTCGTTTTCTGCCTTTAGTAAGTTGATTTGTGCTTCTAAGCGAGCATTTTTCTCCTCTAGGGTAAGTTTTCTTTCCTTTTGGCGCCCTGAATTTCCTGCTCTAGTGTCACATAAACCAATAATCCCGTTCTTCTCGTAAACTGCTTGCCATCTCTTACTCGCTGATTTAATTCTTTCCGTCCCCAAAACCTCTACATCAAACCCAAATTCTTCAAATATTTGCCTTACGAACTTGCCTTTCTGTTTTTCCGCTATAAATATATGCTTAAATTCATCAGTATAAGTAATTCCTTTTGAACTTACAGATTTAACATAATTATTAGATGATAGTAGTTTGATTTCTTTCTCTGTAAAAAGCTTTTTACTCATAACCTTCTCCAGTCCCATGTTGTGTTTTCTCGTTGTGTTTCTTAATTATACAAAAAAGTACCCTATAGGAGACTTTTTTAGGTGTCTACTCTATAGGGTACAGTTTATTCGCAGACCTGGTTTTTTTCATTCAAAGCGCCATAAGTCAAGGGTGTCCACCACATGCGTAGGCTGCTCCTTATATTGCTTTAAACGTTCTTTTGTCGTTACGCCAGTATGTACAAGCAGTGTATCGATCCCAGCATTAATGCCGGCAAGGATATCCGTATCATAGTTATCTCCAACCATGATTGTCTCTTCTTTAGGAACCCCCAATACTCTTAGGGCTTGCTCCACTATGACGGATTCTGGCTTGCCAATGAAAATCGGCTGTACCTGGGTCGAAACGGAAACAACGGAGGTCAAGGAACCATTCCCCGGCAAAAGGCCTTGCTCGGTAGGAATGGCAATATCACCATTGGTCGAAATGAAAACAGCGCCATTTCTTACAGCAAGACAGGCTTTTGACAACTTTTCATAATTGACGCCGCGGTCGATGCCCATGACCAGATAATCGGGATGCTCTTCCACAAGCTTCATTCCCTTTTCCTTAAGAGCCTCGATGATGCCTTCTTCACCCACCACATAGACCGATGCACCTTTCTTTTGTTCAGCTATGTAATTGGCAGTGGCCATGCTTGTCGTGAAAACCTGGTCATCCTCCGTCGATATGCCGATGCTTCTCAATTTATCCGCTACCTGTGCCGGAGTCCGGGATGAATTATTGGTGACGAACAAATAAGGGATATCCCTTTTCCTTAAGTCATTAATAAACCCTGCCGCTTCCGCAATTTGTTCCGTTCCGCGATACATGGTGCCATCTAAGTCAATTAAATATCCTTTATACGACTTCATTTGAAATTCGCCTTCCTAACGCTGCTAGTTTTTAAAAGCTGAAACAGGTCCCAATTCATTCGTTAAATAGTTCCTCACCAAATCAGGGAATTGCTTGAATGCCTCGATATTTTCCGAAAATACGGCATGCAGTTCTTTGTGATCCACTTCAATGAAGTCTTGTACCAGCATTTTCCTTAATGGCAAAACCTTTTTGAATTGCATCGCTTTTTCTTCTGAAATCACTTTTTCATCTTGAAGGATATCGATAATATCCTCATAACTTCCTGGATCACGCATAATGAAACCATCAATTACCGCATTTCCTACATCCAACACGGAATCGATGGAAGTTTGTATAAGCCTTTCAGCGATAAGTTCCGAATGGTCTCCATCCCAATTATCCTGCCCCTCGAAAAGTCCAAGCTGCTTTTCAAGAAAACCTAATATTTGTTCAATCTTTTGGCGGTCTACAAAGTACATTTTTTCCAGATCCTTTCTGATCTAAGATGATATAGGGAATCATTGGTTGAATGAGCGGCATAGTCAAAAACGCTGTACCGAACCAACCTTATTCCTTGATAATACCATAGCTTCTCCCTTACCCTCAATTCCTTCAACCACACATTGCCTTTTCTACGGGGGTGCATTTGCAGACGTACACTCCCCGATTCCATTTATATTCTTGCCATTTTCATTTAATCGATGAAGTTCTTCAGCCTGTAGCCCCGAAAAATGTATGTTCCCCTATTGAAGTCACTTTGTTATGATGGAAATATAAATGTGAAGATACGAAGGGAATGATACTATGGAAGATCGCTTTTATTTATACAATGACGTCGTTGATTCAAAAACCCGGTTCATAAGCTTCATGGGAGAGGAATCAAGATTCGATCTGGCCATTACGGCAACCGATCGTTTCTATGGAAAGAAGCTTGTTTTAAATATGCAGAGTAACCGATTCGCGATTATTGGGCCTGATGATTTGGAAGAGGAAGGCTATCTTGAGCATGCCTTTCAATTGTCGGAAGCGGAAGCCGAAGAACTTCGTCACTTTTTAATGGAAATCGTCTGAGTGCTGAAGTTTTTTAGCTTAAACGGGAAACCTACTGAGTGTAAGACGATTATATGAGGGGGGATTATCTTGGACAAAGAAGAATACCACGATTTTTCCAATGTCGAAAAACAGAGGGATTATTTAATTCCTGAAGAATTTCCCGAAGGACCTTTTGGATCAGCCATAGCAAAAGATGAACCCGTTCAGAATAAAAATACCCCGTGGCAGGAAGGGCAACGATATCAAAGTGCCTTTAATTATGAAAATAAATCGTTACATGAGGGTATACCTCGACAATATCCTGGGGCTCATCCGACACATGATGATTCAGAAAAAGACGAACAGCCTCCATATAAAGGATATGGTAACTCTTAACATGGAAGGCCAGAGTGAATTCTGGCCTTTTTATTTCTTTATTTTCTTCACGACGAAATAAGGGCAGCCAAAATTACAGTATTCATATAAATATTCACTAAGCGTGCTTATTTTCGTATCAAAGGTCGCTTTCTGATTGGAATCATCAAAAAATCCACGCAGCCTCAATTGCCCATAACCCCAATCCCCCACTATATAATCATACTTCGTTAATATCTCGCTGTATCTGGCTTTAAAGGCTTCTTCGTTATAGCCTTCCCTTTCATCCTCGATTATTTCATAGGTCATGTTATTGATGTTAATCATTGTTTTCACCTCTCATATATACATTCCTTCTTTAAATTATAACTGATTCCCCATCAATTACTAAGCGAAAAATAGAGAAATATGTTCATCCTAAAGTTATGGGGGTGTTATTGATGAAAAAAACGATAATAACGATAGGTTTAAGCTCGATTATTGCACTAACCGGATGTGCTGATAAAGAAGAAGATCAGGGGCTAGGTGCAAAAAACAATGCCGGTAACCCAACAAACGTAAATAATCCAACTCAATATTATGATGAGGATTATCGTAATAATGACAATAAAAGTGATGATTTCGGTTTTACCCGCACAAATAGTGCAACCATTGACGGCCGTAACATTTCAAACAAAGCGGCTTCCATTGACCGTGAACAACTTTCTGATGTCATTTCTAAACTGAGTGTTCAGATTCCAAATGTCAATGATGCCGCTACCCTCGTTACTGATGAGGAAGTTCTTGTCGTATATGATACCAATAACAAGGATCGGACGGAAACCGCAGACCAAGTTAAACGGACTGCCATGTCCGTCGTGCCTCGCTACTATCATGTCTATGTCAGTGATGATTATCAAAACCTTGCCCAGGATGTCGAGAATTTCGCTACAGTGAAATCCGGCAGCAGAGGGATTGACTATACGATTGAACAAACCATCAAGAGAATGCTGAAGTCGCCTCAAGGATACAAAATGAGTGGCGAAGAAAATGAAAACGGTGAAATGGTCAACGATAAAAGAGATCATCATGATAACATCCATCAAAAAATGGATAACCGTTGAATACAAAAGGACCGAATTTTTTCGGTCCTTTATTTCACTCTATTTCAATAATTCTTCACCTTTGTTTTGCTTATGTTTTGCCGCAGCATTAACCTGTTCATCCGCATGGTAAGATGAACGGACAAGCGGACCTGATTCACAATGGCTGAATCCTTTTTCCAATGCACGTTCTTTCAGTTCGGCAAATTCTTCAGGCGTGTAGTATTTCAGCACTTTTAAATGCTTTTTAGTCGGCTGCAAATACTGACCGATCGTCATGATATCCACATTATTGGCCCTTAGGTCATCCATGGTCTCAAGGATTTCCTCCCGCGTTTCACCCAGACCTACCATTAAACTGGACTTAGTCGGTATTTCCGGATACAGTTCCTTGGCTCTTCTTAAAAGCTCCAATGAACGATCATACTTGGCCTGAGCCCGTACACGGTCCGATAAACTTCTGACAGTCTCTATATTATGGTTCAGGATATCCGGTTTAGCATCCATCAAAGTCTTGATATTTTCAAACACCCCGCCCATATCAGACGGCAATACTTCAATTGATGTAAATGGATTTTTGCGGCGGATGGCACGGACCGTTTCAGCGAAAACTTCAGCGCCTCCATCCTTTAAATCATCACGGGCAACAGCTGTAATGACGACATGCTTTAAATTCATCAAAACAACGGAATCGGCAACACGCTCCGGCTCAGCCCAGTCCAATTCATTCGGACGTCCGGTTGTTACTGCACAGAAACGGCAAGCCCTTGTACAGATTTCACCTAGAATCATGAAAGTAGCCGTCCTTCTCACTGCCCAGCATTCGTGAATATTCGGACATTTTGCCTCTTCACAGACAGTATGAAGATTTTTCTCGCGCATCATATTTTTTAAACCGAGGTAATTTTCGTTAGTATTAAGCTTTATTTTCAACCAATCTGGTTTTCGAAGAATTTCTTTATTTGTAGAAGACATGAAAATGCCACTCCATTCTATAGAAATTAACACACCCTACTTTAACAATAAAAAAGCATTTATACAAGTTATAGTTGGTTTCCCATTATTTATTTTTCATGTTTATTGCCAAATCAGCAAAACTATAAAAGATGGATGGACTGATGTCTTTTAATAACGGAGAATATCATGAAAGGAGCCTGCCCCGTTGAAAAAATTATTCCTTCTAACGATAACTTGTTTGTTTATCTTGGCACCAGGCCAAGTCGCCAATGCTGCCGATGCCCCTGATGTTTATGCCGGGAGAATGGCACTATATAAAAATATGGAGGCTGCCCTCCAAATCCCGTGGTATTACCTTGCTGGAGCAGATCAATATGAGCACAGCCTAAGGGCTGCACGAAGGGATTTAGAGCCGTCAAAAGGTTTTATAGGCATCCACATCGAGCCTTCAAAATGGAGCGGAGCTCTCAATCCTGACTTAAACGATGTGAACCCGCTTACGATCACATTTTTTGATGGGTTGGGCCAGGATGGCAATGGTGATGGCAAAGCGGATATCACTAATGATACCGATCGATTGTATGCTTTTTCGAAGCATCTCCAGGCATATGGTGCAGATGAAGATAATATCCGGATCGGCTTGTGGGATTATTATAAACGCGATAAAGCCGTCAGCATCATTATCGGCAATGCCGAGATTTATAAGAAATACGGCCGGTTGGACCTGCATGAAAAGGCCTTCCCGGTTCCAGTACGGACTCATTATACGTACTTGAATACATGGGGAAGCGCTCGCGGATGGGGCGGAAGGAGAATCCATGAAGGCACTGATATTTTTGCGGATTATAGCCTTCCCGTTCGTTCCACGAGCTATGGAATCATTGAAATGAAAGGCTGGAATAAATTTGGAGGTTGGAGGATCGGGATACGGGATTTAAATAATACCTATCATTACTTTGCCCATTTAAGCGGCTTCGCCAAAGGGTTGAAAGTCGGACAAATCGTTGAGCCCGGACAAGTCATCGGGGGTGTCGGCAGTACAGGCTATGGCCCTCCAGGAACTTCCGGAAAATTCCCTCCTCACCTTCATTACGGAATGTACAAAGACAACGGAATCACAGAATGGAGCTTTGACCCTTACCCCTATTTAAAATTGTGGGAAAGGAAAGATCTGGCCAAAAAGAAATAGTGAGCGGCGTGAATTTTACGCTGCTTTTTTTTGATTCGAACATAAACCCCTGAACTTGATGCATAGTTATTAGTAAAGGGGGCTAAAGCGTGTTCCGAAAAAGATTTCGAACGAAGAAATTCCGAAAAAAGGGGCCTCTTCCCACCCGAAAAGTATTTCTCTATTCATTTATCCTGTTCATCATATCAAGCATCATGACTCTTTGGTACGTGGACAAATCGATCGAACCCGTGATCATGAGTGTAGCGGAATATGAAATCAAACGGATTGCAACCGAAACGATTCATGAATCGGTTGATGAGAATATAGCCAAGGTTGACATGAACAAAATCATCACCAACACCAAGGGTGGTGATGACTCCAGTTCTTCCTATAGCTTCAATCCAGTCATATATAGTGAATTGCGGGCTAACATCACGAAGGATATTCAAAAGAAGCTTGGCATCAAACAGGGAAACCCTTTTAAAACAGGTTCAGCCAAAATAAATGATGAACAATATAAAAGTGTGGTGTATTATATACCATTTGGTGTCGTAACCGGGAATAACCTCCTTTCCAATTACGGACCTGAAATCCCAGTGAAAATGTCAGTCATCGGGAATGTTGAATCGGATTTGAGGACAAAACTGACAAACGCAGGCATCAATAATGTTTATTATGAATTGATTGTGGACTTTGATGTCAATATTCAAATCGTCATCCCCTCTTTCACGAAGGAGACAAAGGTGAGTCAGGAAGTGACAGTCGGAAGCCTGCTGATCGAAGGTGATGTTCCAAGTTATTTCAGTAACGGAAATGGTTCGGTTGCACCTGCCATCATGAAGGAAAACAAGGAATGAAAAAACCAGCTTATCCTTGAGGTTAGGCTGGTTCTTGTATATCGAGACATTTCATGATGAGCAAATGCAGGTTTTTATTCAAGTCCACTTCGTAGGGCTCTTTTATCTGCTCGCCATCTTCTTCAAGTATCCTTATCATGGAGCGGTCTCCTATCCCTTCATTTTGAGAGGATACTACCCCTTTCCTCCCATCATTCAATTCGACGGAAAGACCATTGGGATAAATGGCAACCGCCCTCCGGAAAGCCTCGATGATCGTATTGTCGAACTTTTTCCCGACTCCGGCATAAAGGACTTCCAATCCCTGATTCGGCAGCATGGCCTTACGGTAAACCCGATTGGAAGTAACGGCATCAAACACATCGGCAACGGCAATGATCTTGCCGAAATAATGGATTTCATCCCCTTTTATCCCACGGGGATATCCAGATCCATCTAACCTTTCATGATGCTGATAGGCACAATTCGCAACTAAAAGTGAAACGGTATGAACATTTTTAATTAGATGAAATCCGTAATCGGCATGTTTTTGGATTTGTTCAAACTCCTTTTCCGTCAGCTTACCGGGTTTCCGGAGGACTTCCAAAGGCACGAGCATTTTGCCGACATCATGTAAAATCGCTCCAAGCCCAAGAATTTCGAGATTCTTATTTTTGATATTCAATTCCAACCCGATCGCCAAGGTATATAAGGTCACATTGAAGGAATGTGTGAAGATATAGTCATCGTATGTATAAACGTCGGCCAATAAAGTCATTAGCTCTTTATTCCTTTTCAGCTCGCCCATGATGTTCCGGACTATTTGAGTTAATTTGACGTTAGCCTGCTCTATCGTGATTGATCCATCCAGGTTCATTTTATTTTTCATGTCCAGGAAAGTGGTTTCAATCGTATTAATGGCTTCTCTTCTAAGTTTCCCGGAAACTGGGGGCTTCGGAATAATGTCATACGTCCTGGAATCTTGAATGTAAACAAAGGGAATATTAAGGGAAACCAGTCGATTGATCATCTTTTGCGTTAATGTAAGACCCTCGCACAATAGGATATGGCCCCGCTCATTATAGATGTTTTTACCGAGCCTTGCTCCAGGGCTTAGGGACTTTGTAATAGCTAGCCTCATACTTGTACTCCGTTTCCCCATAATATTTGTAATTCAAACCGATTCTTTCCTTTATAAGCTTTATCGGAACATATTTTGATAAATGAATCTGTTAGAACATATTTATTGAAAAAATATCAGCATTTACTTTGATAAAAAAATAAGGCCCCCTCCGGAAGAAAGAAAGCCCGCCTTTTCAAATCATTTTGATTAATGCCTCTTTACCAATCATTCCTGGATGTATGCCCTTTTCCACAGCCTCCCAGGTAACTGATTCAAGCGGCGCTTCCAATAACTCTTCAATCGATTTAACTCCTGTGGCCCTCCCTGCAAGGATTTTACGATCTCTCAATTTATCGTTCAGCAGTCCAACATCCAACGCACCGCACATTATATACCCTTTTTCAGACGCGACAGCAAGCAAATTCGTTTTCGGCAGTCGGACAGAAATGGCTAGGAATGTATGATTATCAAGAATTATTGGGATCATGTTAATCAATTGGTTTCGCCCCTTCCTTCCCCATACTTTATGAAAAAAAGGGCAAAACCGTGATTTCGTATCAGGGGTTAGTGTATATTTTTTTCAGCTTCCATAAAAGGATATCCCGTAAGAATTCCGGCAGTAAGTATTCCTTGCGATTGGAGCGATGGATACTTGGAAAGAAGTGCCCGAACGTGAACATATCAGGTATTGCCAATTTATAGGACTTATCCGCCTGCAGTTTCTCTCCTTTTATAAGGATCCCTTTTACGATTCCATTCTCCATTTCGTTAAATTCAATTTGATCATAATGCATGACTCCCATGATTTTTCCGCGGAAACCGAAACCTTTCACCTGAATATGAGGCCACTCTTCATTTCTTGATTGCATTAAGATTTCCTTTAATTCATTCCCATCGACTTCAACGACGCAAGGATTGATCGGATGTGGGCAGATTCTGTGAATATCCCCTTTTGTGACAGGTCCCTTCGGAAGCCCTTCGAGGAGAAGACCTGCATTCAAAAAGGAACAATCCGCCTGACTCCACTCCCTTAGGGCCTCCCCAAGGATTTCCGTCAAAGGACTTCGTTTGAACCAATCATTATCCAGTGCAATCGGTAAGTCCACAGCAACCTGTTTTAGCGTTTTCCCTCCGGCCTGGTATATCTCTTCAATCCATGACCGTTCATTCTCCAATTCCAAAAAATCATTGGTATCATAAAGAATGGCTCTCTTCTGGCTAATTTTCTTTTCCTGATTGACGGTCATTTCCACCTGTCCAACAAAAAAACCATATTTCCCTGCCCCGCAAAGGAGTGTGTCATTGATCAATTTACCTTGGTGGAGGATGTGGTGGGTATGCGCGCCAAGTATAATGTCAATCTCCGGAAAGTCCCTTGCCATCCTCTCATCATCATGGATGCCCAGGTGGGAAAGGATAATGATTACATCCGCCTCTGTTTTGACCCTTTCAAGCTGTGCCTTTAACTCCATGAATGGTTCCGTTATTTCCCAGCCCATCGCAGAATAAAACTTTTGAAAAAAGGCTGTCAAACCTATCATCGCGATTTTGGTGCCTTTTACCGTTGTATGTATCCAAAATGGAAGCGCCCATTCCGGCCTTTCATTATCACCGTAATAAATATTGGCTGCCAAGACCTTGAACCTTGCATGATCATATAAGGAGTCCAACGCATCATGAGGTAAAGTGATCCCTTCATTATTGCCGATGGTCACATATTGGTAGCCCGCTTCATTAAGCAGTTCAATATTTCCTTTACCCAACGTACCTTCTGTATATGGATGCCAGCGGTCCACATGATCGCCTATATCCAGTATGATCGCTTCTTCTCCCGTTTCTTGATGAAGTTGTCTTCTTTCTTTAAGAAACTTATCAATACGAGGCCAATTCTCAAAATGACTATGGAGATCATTGGTGTGATATAAATGAATGATTTCTGACATCATTTTTCCTCCTCGTTTATCCTGTAATGCCTTGGTATATAAGACGTAAACCAATGATTATCAGCACTATTTTCAACATATTTTCCAGCGACGCACTCTTTAGGCGCGTATTTATGAATGCACCCAATTTAGCACCGAACCACGCACCTGGAATCAGGGCAAAAGCATATGGCCAATTTACATTTCCAAGGGAAATATGCGTAATCGAATTAGTGATGGAAGATAGAAATACCATGAACATCGAAGTCGCTACAGCCATATGCGGAGGGAAGAAGAAAAGAAGCATCATGACGGGTACCATTAAGGCTCCGCCGCCAATTCCAAATAACCCGGAGCTGAATCCCACGACAAAAGAAATCAATACAGCTAACAGGGGGTGGTAACCATAGGAAAATGAATGTCCATTTTCGGTTTTATACGTTTTCACTATTTTCCCTTTTCCAGGCTTGAAAAGCATGGGCTTCAAACGATTTTTCACTAATAACACGATGGCCATGAAAACCATGAAAATTCCAAAGTACAATGAAAAAGCTTCGGCGTTAAGGTTTTTATTCACATAGGCCCCCATTATTCCACCAGGTGCACTGCCAATAAAAAAGATTAAGCCGGCCTTATAATCCACCACCTTATGTTTTAAATAAGATAGAGTGGAAGATAGGCCGGTAAAAATCATGATTACGGTTGAAACACCAACGGCGACCTGTGGAGTCAGCTCATCGATAATATTTGTAGATGTACCTAAATATAAAAGGGAAGGCACGATGATGATGCCCCCGCCCAGACCGACAAGAGCGCCGATTGATCCCGCTAATAATCCAATACCCACTAATACTAACCATACCATGAAAAAATCCGCCTTTACCTGTTTGTGAGGATATGCCTCTACTAGCTTGTCACATCATTTCATTATTCATTATATAATTCCTCTTAAAACAAACCAAGCTGCTTAGGAGCCAGCCCTTCATATTCTATACCGAGCAACTCAATCATTTGTTTGGCATTATCAGCGGCATCCCCGCCTGAGTTATTATTGAACAGGACATATAACTCCTTGGATTCCTTTTCCAATATCCTGATTTTCTCCACCCATTCAGTCAATTCCTGATGATTATATCGATATAGGTACCTGACCTCACGCCAATCATCCCCCGAAGCAGGCCTTTGCCAACCATGCAGGTTACGGCCATGAAAGCGCACCAGGGTTTTATCTTTATCGGTGGCATGCAGAACGACAGGAATGGATCCCTCTCCAGCCTGCGGCTCATCGCATACAGTATGGATCCAGCCTTCCTTTTCGATAAAATCCAAAGTTTGCTGGACTACGTTGGGCCTGTACCAGCTTTGATTCCGGAACTCTATGGCAACTGGGATATCGCCCATTTCAGCTTTGCACCATCGCAGGTAATTCACATTTTCACGTTTACAATCAAACCATGGCGGAAACTGAAATAAGACCATCGCGAGCTTGCCGGACTTCCGATATGCTTCCAGTGAGTCGCAAAACGCCTTGAACATCTCCTTCTTACTTTCAAATGGGATTTCCCCACGTTGATGTCCTGTCATCCCTTGGTAGGCTTTAACGACAAACTGGAAGGATGCTGGCGTCTCGGATACCCACTTTTCACTGTTCCTCTTTGGCTGGACTGCATAGAATGAGGCATCCACCTCCACAATGGGAAAATGAGCCCCGTACTCTTTGAGTTTATCACGTTGGGACACACCGCCATATAAACTATCATGATCACCCCAACCGGTTACACCAACATAAATCATCTGCATCATCACTCCTTTGGGACAGGACCATTTCCTGACTTCTCCGTTTATTATTTTTTACCCTTATTGAGCCATATCTAATCTTTGGTATAAGGGTGCCAAATATCAAAACAAAAAGCCTGCCAGTCAGACCCGGCAGGCTTTTGTATGAATGGTTATTCTAAATCGCCTTACAGGCAGGCCAGTCGGTCATTATCCGATGGAGCCTTCCATTTCGAACTTGATCAGACGGTTCATTTCAACCGCATATTCCATTGGAAGTTCTTTTGTAAATGGTTCGATGAAGCCCATTACGATCATTTCCGTTGCTTCTTGCTCAGAAATTCCGCGGCTCATCAAGTAGAACAATTGTTCTTCAGATACTTTGGAAACCTTCGCTTCGTGTTCAAGGGAAATGTTATCATTCAAGATTTCATTGTAAGGGATCGTATCAGATGTAGACTGATTATCCATGATTAATGTATCACATTCAATGTTGGAACGGGCTCCATCCGCTTTACGTCCAAAATGAACGATACCACGGTATGTTACTTTACCGCCCTGTTTAGAAATTGATTTTGATACAATCGTTGAAGATGTATTTGGCGCTAGGTGAATCATTTTCGCTCCAGCGTCTTGGTGTTGGCCTTTTCCTGCAATGGCAATCGATAATGTCATACCGCGAGCGCCTTCACCTTTTAAGATGACAGCAGGATATTTCATTGTCAATTTGGAACCGATGTTACCATCAATCCATTCCATTGTTGCATTAGCGTCACAAACCGCACGTTTCGTAACCAGGTTAAACACGTTGTTTGCCCAGTTTTGGATCGTCGTATAACGGCAGTAAGCATCTTTCTTGATGACAATTTCAACAACCGCACTATGAAGGGAGTTAGTTGTATAAACAGGAGCTGTACAACCTTCTACATAGTGAACGGATGCGCCTTCATCAACAATGATTAGCGTACGTTCGAATTGCCCCATGTTTTCAGAGTTGATCCGGAAATAAGCTTGAAGCGGAGTATCCACTTTAACGCCTTTTGGTACATAGATGAATGATCCACCTGACCAAACTGCCGAGTTCAATGCAGAGAATTTATTGTCAGTAGGCGGGATCGTTTTCCCGAAATGCTCACGGAAGATATCTTCATTTTCACGAAGTGCTGAGTCCGTATCTTTAAACACGATACCCAAGTCTTCCAATTCTTCTTTCATGCTATGGTAAACCACTTCAGATTCATATTGGGCAGATACACCGGCAAGGTATTTTTGTTCGGCTTCAGGAATTCCCAATTTATCAAAAGTCTGTTTGATTTCATCAGGAACTTCATCCCAAGACTTCTCTGATTTCTCTGATGGCTTAACATAGTATGTGATTTCATCAAAGTTCAGGCTCTGCATGTCGCCGCCCCATTGAGGCATTGGCATGTTGTAAAAATGCTCCAATGATTTCAAACGGAAATCAAGCATCCATTGCGGTTCATCCTTCATTCGAGAAATCTCTTCCACGATTTCTTTTGTCAGACCACGCTTTGAACGGAAGATGGAAACATCTTTATCCGCAAAGCCATATTTATAATCGCCGATATCAGGCATTTTCTTTGCCATAGCTCGTATTCCTCCATTTCAAATGGCTGAATTACAACAGCTCATTTTAATTTAATTATTCCTTCAATCCCTTTTCCATGGCTTTCCAAGCTAGGGTAGCACACTTGATTCGGGCAGGAAATTTAGAAACACCCTGAAGGGCTTCAATATCCCCAAGGTCCATCTCATCGTCGTATTCTTTTCCCTGAATCATTAAGGAAAAAGTCTCGGACATCGCTAGGGCAGTATCAACGTCTTTGCCCTTAATGGCTTGCGTCATCATGGAAGCCGAACTCATGGATATCGAACAACCATCACCATCGAATTTAACATCGCTGACCTTGCCATCTTCAATCTTCATCGTTAAACGAATCCGATCGCCGCAAGTTGGATTATTCATATCGATTGTCATGCTTCCATCTTCTAGCATGCCCTTATTACGAGGTTTCTTATAGTGATCCATAATGACTTGACGGTAAAGTGTATCAAGGTTATCAAAAGACATTACTGAAATACTCCTTCGTTTTAACAAGCCCGGACACAAGCTTATCAATATCTTCTTCCGTGTTATATAGATAGAAACTTGCTCTTGCTGTCGCTGATACGTCAAGCCATTTCATTAATGGCTGTGCGCAGTGGTGACCGGCACGGACAGCAATTCCATCTGCATCAAGAACGGTAGCGACATCATGTGGATGTACGTCATCAATATTGAAGGTAATTACACCAGCACGTTTTTCTGCATCTTTAGGACCGTAAATGGTCAGCCCTTCAACTGCTGACATTTTTTCCATTGCATAAGCGGCAAGCTTATGTTCATGCCGTTCAATATTATCCAAACCGATTTCTTCCAAGAAATCAATGGCAGCCCCCATGCCGATGGCGCCGGCGATGATTGGGGTACCGCCTTCGAATTTCCACGGGAGTTCTTTCCATGTAGACTCATACAAACCTACAAAATCAATCATCTCTCCGCCGAATTCGATCGGTTCCATTTTTTCTAGAAGATCTTTCTTGCCATATAATGCGCCGATGCCTGTTGGACCGACCATTTTATGACCTGAGAAGGCAAAGAAATCACAATCCAAATCACGGACATCCACTTTTAGATGCGGCGTGCTTTGTGCCCCGTCGACTACCATTACAGCATTGTGATCATGGGCAATTTGGGCGATTTCCTTCACAGGATTGATAACGCCAAGCACATTCGAAACCTGCATGATGGACACGATTTTCGTTGCTTCCGTAATTGTAGCCCTCGCATCGTCAACGGAAATCGTGCCATCCTCCTGAAGCGGAATATACTTCAATACAGCGCCTTTTTCTTTGGCAAGCTGCTGCCACGGAATGATATTACTGTGATGCTCCATGTAAGAGATGACGATTTCGTCACCCTCTTTAATATTTGCGCCACCGTAACTTCTTGCTACAGTATTCAAAGCAGTCGTTGTGCCTCTGGTAAAGATGATTTCTTCTGTAGAAGAAGCATTAATGAATTTACGTACCTTTTCACGAGCACCTTCATACGCATCCGTAGCTTTTGTTCCTAGTGTATGCACCCCGCGGTGAACATTCGAGTTGTAGCCGCGGTAATATTGCTCAATCGCTTCAATCACTGCAGCCGGTTTTTGAGAGGTTGCAGCACTATCTAAATATACTAATGGCTGACCATTGACTTCTTGATCTAATATTGGAAAAAGCTTACGAATTTCGTATGGGTTCATTACTGTACTTTCCTTTCAATGACCGCTACTAATTGTTTTTTGACTCCCTCAATTGGAAGCTCGTTAACAACAGGGGCCAAGAATCCGTGAATGACAAGTCTTTCTGCTTCTTTCTTTGTAATACCACGGCTCATTAAATAATACAGTTGAAGCGGATCGACACGGCCGACGGAAGCAGCATGACCAGCCGTTACATCATCTTCATCGATCAAGAGGATCGGATTGGCGTCTCCGCGTGCTTTTTCACTTAACATCAATACGCGTGACTCTTGTTCGGCATTGGCCTTTGTAGCACCATACTCTATTTTCCCAATTCCATTAAAAATGGAGGATGCTGATTCTTTCATGACACCGTGCTTAAGGATATAACCCTCAGAGCGTTTGCCATAATGAATGATGGCAGTCGTGAAGTTCTGCTTTTGTTCCCCGCGCCCGACTACAACGGTTTTTGTATCACCGTGGGAGCCATCGCCCATTAGATATGTTGTATTATCTGAAATCGTATTTCCGTCGTTCATCAGGCCAAGCGCCCACTCAATGCGTGCGTCACGTCCTGCCACTCCACGGCGGTTAACATATGTCGTGAAGCCTTTTGAAAGGGTATCGACCGCACCATATTGGACTTTGGCATTCGCATTTGCAAATACTTCAGTTACGATGTTGGCAACACCTTCGTTAGACTCAACGGTTGAGAAATAGTTCTCTACATATGTTACAGAGCTATTATCTTCAGCTACGATCAAGACGTGGTTGAAAAGTGTAGTATCTGGATTATCCAAAAGGAATACCGATTGAATCGGCTCTTTGATTTCTACATTTTTCGGAACATAAAGGAATGCTCCCCCATTAACCAATGCAGCATGAAGTGCTGTTAAACGATGCTCATCTATTTTAACGCCGTCTTTCATGAAATATTTTTGCACGAGCTCAGCATGATCACGAGCCGCTGATAAAATATCCGTAAAAATGACGCCTTGTTCTTTCACATTTGCTGACAGATTGATATGTGCCGGCGTATTATTGCGTTGGATGTATAAGTTTTCATTTTCTTCAATGATGGACTTAATTTCTTCCGGAAGCTCCTCTAAAGAGGCAAAAGCTTCACTCTCAACCGTATGAGTTTGGAAAGAAGTGAAATTCCATTTATCGATTTTCGTTTTATCCGGCTTTGGCATCGGGAGCTTTTCTAATTCAGAAAACGCTTGAATCCGAAGCTCGGATAGCCAAGCTGGATCATTATTTTTAGTTGAATAGGAGCTTATATCCTCTTGTTCAAACGGTAATTTCGTTTCTGTAGTCATTGCAAATCCTCCTACTTACGCTTCTTCGCCAACAGTTTCGTCTTCAATGCCCAATTCTTGTTTAATCCAGTCATAACCTTCCGCTTCCAAGCGGGCAGCAAGTTCAGGACCGCCTGATTTTACGACACGCCCTTGCATCATTACATGTACAAAATCAGGAGTGATGTAATTTAATAGACGTTGGTAGTGAGTGATGATCAAGCATCCAAAGTCTTCTCCGCGCATTTCGTTGATTCCTTTTGAAACGACTTTAAGTGCATCGATATCTAGACCTGAATCAATCTCATCCAAGATTGCAATTTTAGGTTGGATCATCATTAATTGAAGAATCTCGTTGCGTTTTTTCTCTCCGCCTGAGAAACCTTCATTCAAATAGCGTTGCGCCATATCTTCATCCATTTCAAGGAATTCCATTTTTTGGTCCATTTGACGGATGAATTTCATCAATGAAATTTCATCGCCTTCTTCACGGCGTGCGTTAATGGAAGAACGTAAGAAGTCTGCGTTTGTAACACCGCTGATTTCACTTGGATATTGCATAGCTAGGAATAGACCGACACGAGCGCGCTCGTCTACTTCCATCTCCAATACATCTTCACCATCGAATGTGATGCTTCCGCTAGTTACCTCATATTTAGGGTGACCCATGATTGCTGATGATAAAGTGGATTTACCAGTTCCATTTGGTCCCATGATCGCATGGATTTCTCCACCTTTGACTTCAAGGTTTACCCCTTTTAAAATCTCTTTGCCTTCAATTGATACGTGAAGATCTTTAACCGTTAATGTAGAAGCTGACATAATAATACCTCCGTGAACTAATTCCAATTTTATTACCAGAAAGTAAAGATTACTTTCATTACTATAATTTGCGTAAAAGCATTCTCACTTTATTCTCATTCCAATTTTATAACAAATCCAATTTGGAATCAACTAAATAGATAGGGGTTTCCACTTCTGCCATGTTAAAAACCTGTCCAATTCATACAATACTAACAGATATGGCCTGTTTACTGCATATTCATACTTATTTTAGCTTTTGTTAAAATTATCTTATTATTCGGCAAATCTTCGTCCTTATTACTATATGTTCAAAGAATTCGATTGCAAGGTATGAACGTTCCGCTTTAAAAAGAAAAAAATCGGACTGTCAGGTATTATGTAAGTTTATCCAATAAGGAAACCCTTATTTTATGGACCACTTTCCATTTTACCTCTACAGACCGATCTTTTAAAGAACTACTTTTATATGCTTAGCCGTGAATTTTGCGTTGTAGGTCCTGGACCATTTTGTTGCACTTTACATGTTCCCTATCCCGTTCTTTCTCAACCTCGATACGGAGGTCTAAGTTTCTACTGTACTCACTGTAGCCAATCCCATGTGAAGACTGCATCGCCTTTTCCATTTCGCTTGTTACATTTAGATCCAGAGTATTGATAGTGAACCATCCTTTCAAATTTGTGTATCATTTTTTTCCTTCATTATCTCTATACCCTTTCCTTTCCTGATTAAACATAAAAGGAATTAAATTAAGCCGCAGACCGAAACAACCTGGATCATCATTATCCGAACTTAGAGAAGTGAGGCACTTTATTATGGAAATCCTAACCAGCATTGAACGGAATACAGAATGTAGGTGAAAGTGATTCTATCTGATTGTTTAGTCTTAGTGGATTGGAGCGGGTGTTCGAGACTCCTGCGGGAAAAGCGAGCCAAGGGAGACCCCGCAGGCGCAAAAGCGCCGAGGGCGGACCGCCCGCGGAAAGCGAGTGCCTGAAGTGGAAAGTAACGTTCAAATTTTGAAAACCTAAAAATCTAAAAAACTGTAGACAAACTAAAAATCATGAGCGACGCACTATGTGAAAGCTGAATGGACAAACCAGCTCGCTTATTTATTTATTTATTTATTTATGCGCCAGCAGACCGTAACGGTTTTGTGCTGGGACGATAGTAATACCCGGAAATACTCGTATTAAGAGCCTCTGATTGAACAAGTGATTAAGAAAGCTGTAAAACCTGAAGCTGTTGACGCAGATTCCGCAACCATGCTTATGTTTAATATGAGCGTTTTGGTTGTTATCTATGCCCATCGGCACTCAATAGCTATTATCGATTCAAATACATTATAAAAACAAAAAGGTTTCGGAATGAGACCATCCCGAAACCTTTTTAAACTGCGACCTGAATTAAACCAGGCCGCCATTCTCGAATTATTTATCCGCAGGTACAACTGCACCTTTGTATTCTTTAAGAATGAAATCTTGAATTTCTTTAGAATGCAATACTTCTACAAGCGCTTTGATTGCTTCTTTATTTTCGTCACCTTTGTTTACGGCAATGACATTCACATAAGGTGATTCGGAATCTTCAATCGCAATCGAATCTTCAAGCGGGTTCAAACCGGCGTCAATTGCATAGTTGGAGTTGATCAAGACTGCATCGCCTTCACCGCTCTCATAAATCTTAGGAAGCAGGGCCGCTTCATAATCTGCATCGAATTTAAGGTTTTTCTTATTTTCTACGATGTCTTTCGTTGTAGCCGTCGTTTTATCGATGCCTTCTTTCAAGGTGATCAGGCCATTCTTTTCCAAAAGGGATAAAGCGCGTCCATGATCAGCAACAGAGCTGCTCATAATGATTGTTGCACCTTCCGGAAGTTTATCAATGCTTTTATATTTTTGTGAATATAGAGCAATCGGCTCGATATGGATTCCGCCAGCATTGACGAAGTCATATCCATTTTCTTTAATTTGCCCCTCTAAATATGGAATGTGTTGAAAGTAGTTAGCATCCAATTCCTTATCATTCAGCGCCTTATTCGGTAAAATATAGTCCTGGAATGTTTCGATTTCCAATTCGATTCCTTTTTCTTCAAGAAGCGGTTTGGCTTCCTCAAGGATTTCTGCATGAGGAACATTGGATGCCCCTACAACTATTTTCTTAGATTCTTTTTCCGTATCGCTGCCACTTTTATCCTTTTCACTTCCACAAGCAGCCAAAGCGATAGATAACACTAAGATTAATGCAAATCCTAAAAACTTTTTCATCCTATTCATCTCCCTTTATCTTTTGTCCAATTTAGATGTAATCACATCTCCAATAATCTGAATTATGAAGACGATAATTAGAATAACGATCGTCGCTACAAGCGTAACGTCATTTTGATTTCTTTGATAGCCGTCCAAGTAGGCTAGATTACCAAGCCCGCCTGCGCCGATGACCCCGGCCATCGCGGTATATCCAACCAAGGCAATCGATGTTACCGTAATCCCGGAAATAAGGGCAGGCATCGACTCTGGAAGAAGGACCTTCCAAATGATCGTGCTCGTTTTTGCCCCCATCGATTTAGCGGCTTCAATTACACCTTTATCGATTTCACGAAGGCCGATTTCAACCATACGCGCATAAAATGGGGCCGCACCGATAATAAGTGCCGGCAGTGCAGCGTTCTCACCGATCATGGAACCGACAAGCGCTTTAGTGAAAGGAATGAGCAGCACGATCAAAATAAGAAATGGAATCGAACGGAATATATTGACGATAGCACTCATGACTCCGTTGACTGCCTGGTTTTGCCACATATTACCCTTCCCTGTCAGGAAAAGGATCAATCCTAGTATTATGCCTATAAAAAAGGTTGCCACTACAGAGACGCTTGTCATGTAAAGCGTTTCTTTCGTAGCTTCAATGATGTCTTCCCAATCAACATTCGGCAATAATTCTTCAAGCATGAGTAATCACCTCCACGCCTACCTGCTGTGCTTTAATGAATTCGATTGCGCGGAGCATTTCATCCTCTTTGCCATCTAGATGGATAAACAATGTGCCATATGAACCGCTTCTTGTTTGGGATATCTTACCTTGAACGATATTGACATCCAACTCGAAGTTACGTACAAGTTTGGTGATCAATGGGCTTTCTGCATGATCGCCTACAAAGGTCAATTGAATCACTTTGCCTGCTGGATAGCGTTCGAGCAAATGGTCCATCGTTTCTTTCGTTTCTTCCGGTTCCGTTACCTGTTGCACGAAACGCTTCGTCATTTGTTCTTTAGGATTCTTGAAGACATCCAGGACAGGACCCTGTTCAACAACCTGCCCGCTTTCCATCACGGCGACACGATGGCAGATTTTACGTATTACATGCATTTCATGCGTAATCAAGACGATCGTCAATCCCAAACGCTGATTGATGTCAACAAGCAATTCGAGTATGGAGTCGGTAGTCTGCGGATCCAAAGCAGAAGTCGCTTCATCACACAGCAGCACTTTAGGGTCATTTGCCAGTGCCCTGGCTATTCCCACCCTTTGCTTTTGCCCTCCGCTTAATTGCGAAGGATAGGCCTTTTCCCTGCCTTCAAGTCCGACTAACTTGATCAATTCGTTCACACGCTTGGTGCGTTCAGGTTTAGAAACTCCTGCAATTTCCAATGGAAAAGATATATTCTCCTGAACGGTCCTTGACCATAATAGATTGAAATGTTGGAAAATCATGCTGATTTCTTGACGGGCCTTACGGAGCTGAGCCCCTTTAATTTTTGAAATTTCCTTTTCAGCCACCACGACGGATCCCTCTGTCGGTGTTTCCAATCCATTGAGCATTCTGATCAAAGTACTTTTCCCCGCTCCACTGTAACCGATGATCCCGAAAATCTCGCCTTTATTTATTTCAACATTCACATTATTTACAGCCTTTATCGTCTCACTGTTTCCTTTTCCTGTTCGGAACAGCTTACTGACTTTCGTCAATGTAATCATTAACCCTCACCTCTTTTATCCAATAAAACCTATGAACTTAGTTGATTTCTCTACATTATTAGTCTGTTTCTCCTATCATGTAAAAGTTTTCTCCATTAATAAATAGAAAAAACCTTTCTGCATGAGCAGAAAGGCAGGTGAAGAAACAGGCCTTCCTCTCATCTTCCAAAGTGATTAAACTTTGTGTGAATTGGCACCTTTCCAAGGAAATCTCCTTGTCGGTTGCCGGGTTTCATCGGGCACATCCCTCCACCTCTCTTGATAAGAGCTAATATATAGAATATTTAAATATCATTAAGTTCTTTAGTATGCTGAAATTTTATCATAGATAAAAAAAGAGCGCAATGTATATTATTTCTAGTACAAGAATGAACAGGAACTTTACTTAAACCGATTTGGAAGTCAAGGAGACGATGTTCGTCGCCTTTTCAATTGCCTGCTCCAAATCTTCTATTAAGTCCTCTACATTTTCAATCCCAATCGATAATCGGACTTGATCGGCACTTACACCCGCTTTCTCAAGACCCGCCTCATTCAATTGTTGATGGGTTGTACTGGCTGGGTGGATGATCAAGCTCTTCGCATCCCCTACATTCGCCACATGGGACCATAATTCCACCGAATTGATAAGTTTTGCCCCAGCTTCGCGATTACCTTGAATCCCAAATGTCACGACAGATCCAGCTCCCTTTGGCAAATATTTATCCGCAAGGGCTTTATCGGGATGATCCTCATCACCAGGATGTGAAACCCAGGTCACGGCTGGATGGTTTTTTAAATAGTTTATGACAGACTTGGTGTTTGATAGATGCTCTTTCATCCTTACATGCAGCGTTTCAAGTCCAAGCGTAAACTGGAATGCACTTTGGGCACTTAGCGCAGGGCCCAAATCACGGAGTAACTGAACTCGGGCTTTCGTTATGAATGCGGCAGGTCCAACTGCCTCTGCGTATACCAGACCGTCGTAACTTGGGTCAGGCTCCGTGAAGCCTGGGTAGTTTGGCGAGTTCCAATCGAATTTCCCTCCATCCACTATGACACCGCCTAGCGTGGTTCCATTTCCAAGAAGCCATTTTGTAGCGGAATGGATGACAATATCCGCTCCAAAGTCAATTGGTCTGCAAAGATACGGTGTCGCGAAGGTATTATCAATGATTAAAGGTATGCCGGCTTCATGGGCGATTTCCGCTACCGCTTCAATATCAAGTACCCTCAAACTTGGATTTCCGATCGTTTCAGCAAAAATGGCTTTAGTTCTTGGCGTAATCGCCCTTTTGAAGTTTTCGGGATCATCGGGAGAAACGAACTTCACTTTGATCCCATATTTAGGAAGAGTGTTTTCAAATAGGTTATACGTACCGCCATATAATGTAGAGGCAGAAACAATCTCATCCCCTGCAGCGGCGATATTCAGGATTGAAAGTGAGATGGCGGCCATTCCGCTTGCCGTTGCCAATCCGCCGATACCGCCTTCCAATAAGGCCATCCTTTCCTCAAAAACACTGACCGTGGGATTATGAAGCCGTGTATATATATAACCATTCTCCTTTAGGCCAAATAAATTCGCTGCATGGTCGGTGTCTTTGAACAAGTATGCATTGCTTTGGTAGATAGGAACGGCACGTGCACCTGTTTCATCAGCTTGCAGACCTCCATGAACACTCAATGTTTCGAAGCGCAACTTTTTCTCTGACATATGAATTCACCTTTTTCTATGGATTTAGTTGGAATTATTTGAGTTCCGACTTTTTTATAAACAAAAAAACCACTTCAATAAGAAGAGGTTTCCAGAACACACCTCATCTACCAGAGCCAACACTCTGCTGGAATTAGCACCGTATATAAAAATTTATACCGGTTGCCGGGCTTCGTCGGGCCAGTCCCTCCGCCACTCTTGATAAGAACTATTAAATTCTGCCATTACTTATTTCAAAATATAGCATTTTAGATTAAATCAGTCAATGAATTGTTAGAATATTCTTTGTTTATTTCCTGCTCTCATTCAAATGTCAGCAACAAAGAAAACCAACCGCGGTCCTGATTGGTTTCCTAACTGATTTCCTTAAGCAATCCGTACAAATAAGGAACGGATTGAAAGGCATATATTTTTTTGTGCAGCTGCCCTTCTTTGAAAAGCAATAAGCAAGGAACACTTTCGATTTCATATGATTCGGCAATTGCTTGGACATAGTTCATATTCATTTTGCCTGCCTTCAATCCCGGAAAAAGCTCCAAGGATATCGTCAGCATCTTGGAGGCCACCTGACAGGTGCCGCATAAAGGCGTGTATAAATATAAGCAAAAGGTTTCCCCATTTTCAACAGCAAGCTTACACTCTTCTTCTTTCCATTCCTGCATCAATTAGTCGTTCACCCTTTGACTTAAAAATTTCATTTTCACATTCATATTGGCAGATAGGAGCACAGTTGCGATATGATGTTCGGGTGAGCTCTCCACTTCTTTGTACATTTTATTAATATACAGGTGGTTCGCTTCCGGCATTTCCCTTCGGAACTGCTTCCGCAGCTTTTCTCCTGATTCATCTGCGTCAAAAAGGAGATAAACATCACGGTCCATCAATTCATCCACTAATTCATCCAGCTTAGTTAATGATATGGTCCCATTCGTACATCTTATTTCCACATCTTCATTTAAAACGGAGGCAACTTTTCTTCTATCGGAACTGCCTTCTACAATGATCACTTTATCGAATTCGCCCCACTCCATGTCATCACTCCATCTCACGAATTATGTGCGCAACTCACCCACTGTACAAATGAAAAAGAGAGCAGGCCTTTTCAGTCCCCCCTCTCCTTTCTTTTTAACCGTTGATTAAACTCTCATACTCTTCAGCGCTCATCAAGTTTTCAATATCACTGCTATTAGATGGTTCAAGCACGACCATCCATGCCTTTTCATAAGGAGACTCATTTACATATTCAGGGTTGTCACTTAAATCTTCGTTCACTTCAACAACCTTGCCACTGATAGGTGCATAAAGCTCAGAAACGGTCTTAACGGATTCAACACTTCCAAATGGTTCGTTCGCTTTCAATTCATCGCCGATTTCCGGAAGCTCAACGAATACGATGTCCCCAAGCTCGGACTGTGCGAATGCCGTAATTCCAATTCGCACTGTTCCATCTTCCGTTTTGACCCATTCATGTTCTTTAGTGTAACGAAGTTCTTTTGGTGTTGTTGTCATAATTAACCCTCCATATGTACATCTTATTTTATCTATTCCATTATAAGGTAGATTGTTTGTTTAAGTAAGGAATTAACCAAATATTTCGTGAAATTTCAGTTCCAAACCTGTTCGAATTGCTCTTCTTTGAAACCTACCGTCACTTTGGTGCCATCCGTAACGATCGGCCTTTTCAGAAGCATGCCATCTGTGGACAATATATCAAGCATCTCTGCTTCAGAAGCTTCTTTCAGCTTATCCTTTAAGCCCAGCTCCCGATATTTTTGACCGCTAGTATTGAAAAACTTCTTCAACTCCAAATTGCTGTTTTTATATAGTTGTTCTATTTCAGTTCGCGAAGGGGGATTATCCGCTATATGGATCGCTTCATATTGCAGTTCATGATTATCCAGCCACTTCTTCGCATTACGGCATGTACCGCATTTCGGGTACCAATATAATGTAAAGCCCATCATTTCACCACCTATCAATAGAATACCCGTTTTTACCACGCAATACAACGAAATGTCTTTTGAATTTCCTATGCGATTTCATCAAAGGAAATAAAGGGAATGCCTTTACGGGCATTCCCTTTACGGATTCTGACTCATTGCTTAAAGAGCATATTTTTCCGTTTCGATTACTTTGACGGATGCTTCGCGTTTTTTCGCAATGACATTGATCGGAGTGTGTCTTGTCAGCTTACGGAGCGACGAAAGCATGATGCGAAGAGTATCGCCTGTTTCCACCGCAATTAACGTTTCCTTTGCATGCTGTTCTATTTCATTGAAAGCTTCCTGAACGAAGATTTCCGTGTAAAGCACTTTTTGTTTGTTCTTCTCCATACCTGTAGCTGCAATTGCTTTTTCCGTACGCAATACCACGGATTCAGCTGCATAGGCAAGGGATGCGATATCAGCAATGTTGGAGAGGATTTCTTGTTCTTGATCAAGATTTTTGCCATATTTCTGTGCCGCAAGCCCAGCTGCCAGAATACCGATTTTCTTAGCGTTCCTAACAAGCATTTTTTCTTGTGCCAGTGGCTCATCGCCAGGTTCTTCCGGCATCATCATCATCAATTCCTCTTGCAGGCCTTGAGCTTTTTGAAGTAGCGGCAATTCCCCTTTAAGTGCTTTCTTCAGGAATGTTCCCGGGACAAGCAATCTATTGATTTCATTTGTACCTTCAAAGATCCGGTTAATACGGGAATCGCGATATGCTTTTTCAATTTCATATTCCTGCATGAAACCATAACCGCCATGAAGCTGTACGCCTTCGTCCGTAACGTAATCCAATACTTCGGAAGCAAAGAATTTATTCAATGAACATTCAATGGCATATTCAGCGATTGCAGCCGCCATTGATTTCCCATCTTTCACTTGCTCATCCGTCAATTTGCTTTGTCTTTGATCATAAAGTCCAACCGTACGATATACAGAGCTTTCTGCTGCATAAATTTTCGCTGCCATTGTTGCAAGTTTTTCTTTCGTCAAGTTAAAATCGGAAATTTTCGTTTTGAACTGTTGACGTTGATTCGTATAAGCAGCTGTAATCTCAAGGGCACGTTTAGATCCGCCGACAGCACCGACGCCTAATTTATAGCGGCCGATATTCAGGATATTGAAAGCGATGACATGCCCTTTTCCGGCTACACCCAAAAGGTTTTCGACTGGTACATGAACATCTTCGAGGATTAAAGTTCGTGTAGATGAGCTTTTGATCCCCATTTTCTTTTCTTCAGCCCCAGTTGATACGCCTTTATAATCACGCTCAACAATGAAAGCGGAGAATTGTTCACCGTCGATTTTGGCGTATACACAGAAGACATCTGCAAAACCTGCATTTGTAATCCATTGTTTTTCGCCATTTAAAATATAGTGTGTTCCTTCTGCATTCAATTTCGCTGTCGTTTTTGCTCCCAAGGCATCTGAACCTGAGCTTGGTTCCGTTAAGGCATACGCAGCAATCTTCTCACCCGTTGCCAGTAAAGGAAGGTATTTTTTCTTTTGGTCTTCATTCCCGAATAATACGATTGGCAAAGAGCCGATACCAACATGTGCACCATGCGTAATTCCGAAGCCGCCTGCAAGTGCCATTTTTTCCGTAATCAATGCCGAACTGATTTTATCAAGACCCAATCCGCTGTATTCCTCAGGAACATCAGCACCAAGTAAACCGATTTCACCTGCATGCTTCAGTAATTTAACGGAACGGTCAAATTCATGGTTTTCTAAATGTTCAACCTGCGGCAGAATTTCATTCACTACGAATTCCTCCGAGGTTTTGGCAATCATTTTATGCTCATCAGAATAATCTTCCGGTGTAAACACTTGATCATACGTAATATCTTCTATTAAAAAGGCCCCGCCTTTAATGAGGTTATCTGTAGTTTGATTGGACATGTTATTTCCTCCTATGTGTTTAAGATAGTGATCCCGCCGGAAGCATGACAGCTTCCGGAAGGGGTCGGATTACGCCATTAATTCAAACACTCCGGCAGCACCCATCCCGCCGCCGATACACATTGTCACGACTCCGAACTGTTGGTTTCTGCGCTTCATTTCATGAAGCAGGCTTAATGTCAATTTTGCTCCCGAACATCCTAGTGGATGGCCTAAAGCGATGGCTCCTCCATTTACATTGACAATCTCTTCATTCAATCCAAGTTCACGAATGATTTGAATGGATTGGGAAGCAAAGGCTTCATTCAATTCAAATAAACCAATATCCGATAATTCAAGACCCGCTAGCTTCAAAGCTTTAGGTATGGCTGCAATCGGTCCGATGCCCATTATTTCAGGCGGTACTCCTGCTACAGCAAAGGAACGGAACTTACCCATCGGTTTCATTCCCAAGGAAGAAGCCTTTTCCCCGTCCATGACCATGACCGCGGCTGCACCATCACTCGTCTGTGATGAATTCCCTGCTGTTACGGATCCTGTAACGGAGAATGCAGGTCTTAGTTTTTTCAGCACTTCAGCTGTCGTTCCTGGACGAACGCCCTCATCCTGTGTAAAAGTAAATGATTTTTCCTTTAACTTAAGATCTGGTCCCACTGAACGAAGGGTAACGTCAACCGGTACGATTTCATCGGAAAACTTTCCTTCTGCAATGGCCTTAGCCGCCTTCTGATGACTTCTAACAGAAAATGCATCTTGATCGTCACGGGAAATGCCGTATTTTTTTGCAACGGCTTCAGCAGTGTGACCCATACCCATATAATATTCCGGTGCCGTTTCCGCAAGTCTCGCGTTCGGACGTGTTACATGGCCCATCATTGGCAAAAGGCTCATGGATTCCGCTCCGCCTGCAATGACTGTATCACTTTGGCCGAGCATGATCCTTTCCGCTCCATATGCGATACTTTGCAGACCGCTTGAACAGTAACGATTAATCGTTATGGCCGGTACTGTATAAGGCAATCCTGCCAATGCTCCAATGTTACGCGCCATGTTCAATCCTTGTTCCGCTTCAGGCATTGCGCAACCGATAATCAGGTCATCTATCGTTCCTTCATAATTCCCTGCACGCTTTAACGTTTCCTTTACGACAAGAGCCCCTAAATCATCAGGGCGTACACTGGCAAGAGAACCTTTTTTCGCTCTTCCTACCGGAGTCCTTGCTCCAGCTACTATTACCGCTTCTTTCATGAGGATCCCCCTTACTCATTTTTAAGCTATCGATCTATTGATCTCGTTTTGGCCATATCTTCATCTATCCATCAATTACGGAGTGGTTTACCTTTAACGAGCATGTGCTGCATCCTTGCCTGGGATTTCGGAGTCGAAATCAGTTTCAGGAATGCCTGTTTTTCCAGGTTCAAGATATACTGTTCATCTACTTCCGTGCCAAAGGGGAGTTTTCCTCCTGCCAGGACGTATGCCAGCTCTTTGGCTATGACAAGGTCATGTTCTGATAAGAATCCTGAAAGGCGCATGGATTCCGCCCCTAATAGCAGTGCGGCATATCCAGTTTCACCTACGACAGGGATCTTTGTGCGGGCTGGAGCGGTATAGCCTTGTTCATGCATGGAAAGTACCGCCTGTTTCGCATCATATAGCTGATGATCCGCATTCACGCTTATTCCATCAGATGAATTAAGGAAATTATTCCCCCTCGCTTCCTCGGCTGAGGTCGAAACTTTTGCCATGGCGACCGTTTCAAATACTTGGTTGGCCACTTTCTGTAAGTCGAAGTCAACGCCCTTCGGCATATTCCTCAACGTCTTCACATAAAGTTCTTTAGTCCCGCCGCCGCCTGGGATCAAGCCGACACCAGGTTCCACTAGTCCCATATACGTTTCAGTCGTTGCCTGGATGCGCGCTGCCGGAAGGGACACTTCAGCACCCCCGCCAAGTGTCATATTAAACGGGGCAGCCACTACAGGAACTGCACTGTACTTAATTTTAAGCATCGCCTGTTGGAATTGGCTGATGACCATATCGAGTTCAAAAATATTGTCATCCTGCGCTTCCATCAGCATCATTGCAATATTAGCGCCGACACAGAAATTCTTTCCTTGGTTTCCGATGACCAGGCCTTTAAAATTCGCTTCCGCTTCGTCAACCGCGGCATTGATCATTTGTATGATATCCAGACCGATTGCATTATTCGGCGAAGTGAATTCAAGCAGAGCCACTCCATCGCCGATATCGATCAAGCTTGCACCACTGTTTTTCTTGATTACGCCTTTTTGCTTCTTGATCGCTTTAAGATTGATCACTTTAGGATTTTCGACAAGCTCTTTATATTCACCATTATCATAATAGTGAACTATGCCATTTTCTTCTTTATAGAATGACTTGATGCCTTTAGCGAGCATATCCTTCACCCATTGCGGGACGGTTATGCCTTCCGCTTCCATTCGGGCTGCCGATTTTTCTACACCTATCGCATCCCAGGTTTCAAATGGGCCTGTGGACCATCCAAATCCCCATTTCATCGCTTGATCGATCGCCACGATGTCATCCGCGATGTCCCCAAGCAGCTGGGCAGAATACACAAGCGCCGGATTCAGGACATTCCATAGTAATTGGCCGGCACGGTCTTCGCTATAAACAAGCGCTTTCATTTTATTATCCAAGCCCTTGGCCTGTTTAGCCATTTCGATGGAAGGCGTTTTTAATCTTTTTCGTGCGGCATATTCAAGGGTTTCAGGATTCAGTTCAAGGATTTCCTTGCCTTTTTTCAAGAAGAATCCCTGTCCTGACTTGCTTCCAAGCCACCCATTCTTAAGCATTTCATTCATGAAATCAGGTATCTTGAAAACTTCTTTTTCTTCTCCGTCCACCTGGTCATAAACGTTTCTGGCAACATGTGCAAAGGTATCCAATCCAACGACATCAAGTGTCCGGAAAGTGGCGCTAGTTGCCCTTCCAATCAACGGACCTGTAACCGAATCGACCTCACCGACACTGTATCCGCCTTTTTGCATTTCCCGCAAAGTGACCAATAAACCATAAGTTCCAATGCGGTTTGCGATGAAGTTGGGGGTATCCTTGGCTTCGACAACACCTTTTCCAAGTACATCTTCGCCAAATCGCTTCATATATTCGAGCACTTCTGATGAAGTTGCCTTAGTAGGGATGATCTCCAACAATTTAAGATAACGCGGCGGATTGAAGAAGTGAGTTCCCAGAAAGTGCTTTTGAAAGTCCTCCGAACGTCCTTCTGCCATCGCTTCGATTGAAATTCCGGATGTATTCGAAGAAACGATGCTTCCTGGTTTACGATGCTGATCAACCTGGGCGAACACACTTTGCTTAACCTCAAGCTTCTCAACGACCACTTCGATGATCCAATCGACATCCTTTAAACGACTTATATCATCTTCCAGGTTTCCAGCCTCGATCAACGCGATGTTTCCCTTAGCCGAAAGCGGAGCTGGTTTCTGTTTTAAAAGTTTCGTAATCGCCGTTTGGCTGATGCGGTTACGCACTTGTTTATTATCTAATGTCAGTCCCTTTTTCTTTTCATCCTCAGTGAGTTCACGAGGTACAATATCCAATAATAAAGTCGGAATGCCGATGTTAGCAAGGTGTGCAGCAATCCCTGATCCCATAACTCCTGACCCTAGAACAGCAGCCTTTCGTATTTGTCGAACCAAGTTTATATCCCCCTTACACAATTTATTGAATGAATGTTCATTCATTTTTAATTCAAAAAAATTTTGAATATTTTTTCTTATTACTAATATAGAATATATTTGGAAATTCCGCAATGATTAAACAGGAAAAAATATATTTTTTTCTCCGCGTTCTTCCGGTTATTTCTCCTCCGTTCAGTAAAAAATAACCGGGCAGGAGGTGACTTATATAATGAAGCGTAAAGATAATCCTTCTAAAGCAGCCGTGAGCGCAGCAAGTGTTAAAGGCAATGCCGGCCCTGGCGCTGAACGTCAACATGGAATCAATAAAGTGAACAGCCAAAACAATCAGTTCAAAAGATAATCCTTCTTGATTTGAGCAGCCGTCCCTTTTCCAGGGCGGCTCTCGCTTCCTATTTCTTGAATAGGCCTTTTAAAACGAAAGCAATATTGGCCGGCCTCTCCGCAAGGCGGCGCATGAAATATCCATACCAATCCGTACCATAAGGAACATACACCCTTACCTTATATCCTTCTTTAGCAAGTTCAAGCTGCTTTTCAGTGCGGATTCCATATAACATTTGAAATTCAAATGAATCCCGGGATATTCCCTGATCTTTGACCAAGTCCCTCGTATAATCAATGATACTATCATCATGTGTGGCAACGGCTGTGTAATTTCCATTTTGCATATGCTTCTTGATGATTTTCTTGAAATTCTCATCCACATCTTTTTTTTCGGGAAAAGCCACTTCCCTTGGTTCTTTATAAGCCCCTTTAACAAGTCTTAAATTCGGATGGTATGCATCCAGCTCTTCAATATCCCTCTCAGTCCGATACAGATAAGCTTGAATGACAGTCCCCAATTCATTATATTCAGACTTCAAGGTTTTGAATACATCCAAAGTCGGCTGGCAGCGCGGAAAATCTTCCATATCAAGCGTCACGAAAACACGATGGTCTCTAGCTTCATCCAAGATTCTCCGCATGTTATTCATTACGACTTGTTCGGACACATCCAAGCCCATCGAGGTCAGCTTCAGGGATAACTGTGAATCGAGTTCATTTGTGCCAATCATCCGGATGGCTTCAATGCACTCTTCTGCCATCTTCCCTGCTTCTTGTTCATCTTCAATGAATTCACCCAAATAATCAATGGTGACAGCAAGCCCCTTCCGGTTAAGGTCAGCAATCACATCACATGCCATATCCAAGGATTCTCCTGCCACGAAGCGAGATGCACCAAACCGCAGCCCGTATTTTTTCGCTGCCTGTGTCATAGCTTTATTCTTTGATAAAAAAAGGAACAGATTTTTCAAAATCCTTTCCATCTGCATTCCCCTCCAAATCATTTTGGAAAATAGATGCACCTATTATTTTAACATTTAATTCATTTTTCAGATATTTAGAATCAAGAATAAAAAATTTCATGAAGGGAAAATTAAGCCCGATTAAAGAACACATAAGGAGGTAGAATGATGGAACAGCAAAATTCGTTTAATAGCCAACAGCAGTCGACCGGCTTCATGAAACAGCCACCGGAAATGGTTTCGGTGAAAGATAGCTTATACTTAACCGATATGCTTGCATGGAATCTGAATGCGGTTAAAAAAGCACATTTTTTTGCCACACAATGTAAGGACCCGCAAATCATTGATGCGTTAAATCGGTGCGGACTCATGCATCAACGCCATTACGATACCATTTTGAAACATTTGAACCCGGACCAAAACCAGAGTCAACAACAATATCAATAAAGGAGGGTTCTTGATGCCCAATGAAAACAAAGTCCAAAACCCTGAATCTCCCGTGGCAAAAACACCGCAAATGAATGACAGGGATTTTATAAATGATATGCTCACAACTGAAAAGTACTTTTGTAACTCCCTTTCCGTTGCCCTGCATGAAATGAGCAATCAAGCATTATTCCAAGACATTTTCTCCATTTCCAAAGAAAATCAGGAGATGCAGCGTGAACTCTATAACCTTATGTTCGAAAAAGGCTGGTATAGTTTAGAAAAGGCGCAAGCTACCAGCTTAGGCCAATCGTATCAACAATTTTCCGGTTATAAAAATCAATTTCCATCTGGAACGAACATTCAATAAACAAACATTCAGGGGGGTGGATTCTGCTCCTTTTGTTTTTTGCTACAAATAAAGCCGGCCCATCGGGGGCCGGCTTTATTATTAGATATCCGTAGAAAACATATACTTCTTATAGTGATACCGAATGCTGAATATTAAGCCCATCGCCATCATGTTCCCCATGAGCGAGCTTCCTCCATAACTGACAAATGGAAGCGGAATCCCCGTAATCGGCAAAAGGCCTACAGTCATGCCGATATTTTGAAAAACGTGGAACGTCAACATGCTTATAACGCCCACACAGATATATGTATAGAAGTTATTTTTCGTGTCCATTCCCGTTTTTGTTATGTGGTAAATCAATAGGAAAAACAAGGAAATGATGATGCTTGATCCGATGAAGCCGAATTCTTCACCGATGATGCTGAAAATGAAATCCGAATGACTCTCGGGCAAATACACTTCCCTTGAACCGATTCCCTTGCCTGTAGTCTGGCCGGAGCCTATGGCCAGTAAGGATTTGGTTAAGTGATACCCTTCGGAGCTGGCATAATTATATGGATCCAGCCAAGAATAGATACGGCCGAATTGATAAGATTTTACCCCTAGGTATTTTTCCAGGATTTCCGGCTTCCAAAGTACAAAGTACAGGACCGTGGACGCGACGACAATTCCTCCCGAAACGATCGGCAGCAGGATCTTCCATGTTACCCCTGATATGAAAATCATTCCGAGCATGATTGACATGATGACAAGCGAGGTGCCCAAATCCGGCTGTTGCATGATTAACAATAAAGGGGCACCGGTCACAAGACCGATTTTAATAAGCAGCCAGATATCCGTTTGAATCGTTTTCAGCGTGTTTTTGAGATGATGGTTCGATATGACATTCGCTAAAGCCAGGATCAGGAAAACCTTCATGAATTCCGATGGCTGAATCGAACCGATTCCCGGAATGATGAACCAACTTTTCGCACCATTCCGGACAGGAACGATGCTTTCCGGCATAATGATCAGCAAAAAAAGTAAAAATAATCCGAAGCCATAAGCGTACCATGAGATTTTTTTCAACTGGTCCGAATCCAGTGTGATGAACCCTAATACGATTCCAATCCCCACTATATACCAAAAAATTTGTTTTATTAAGAAGTTTTCAGCGTACTGTCCAGTCGTTTGGGCACTATAGATTGCCAGGCAACTTCCAACGCATAATAACAGCAATATTGTGACCAAAGAAAAATCTATTCGAGATGAAAATTTATTTTGTTCTTCCATACTAAACTCTCCCTTAAAAAGGCTCCTGCGATACTCTATAAATACACTTATTCATTATACTTTAAACAAATAAAATCACAACTATATCGAAGAATAGTTTACAGGCCTCATGGAGTTATTTCCATGAAGCCTGCAGGCATGGAGAGCTATGCATGTGATTCCTTTGATTTTCTCCGTTTCAGCAATAGGCTGACCAATCCATTGCCAGGGGAGAAGAGAAAGGCCAATCCGAATAATATGGCGGCCGAACCCACCATGCAACCTGATATCGAGGCATCCAAAATGGTGGCTGAATAGTAGCCGATGACGGAACTTAGCACCCCAACCCCGATACTGACCAATATCATGCGGCTTAAACGGTCTGACAGCAGATAGGCCGTTGCCGCAGGTATGATGAGCATCCCAACTACTAAAATGGAACCTACACTATCAAAAGAAGCAACAGTTGTCAGTGAAATGAGGCTCATCAATAAGTAATGAAAGAACAGTACAGGAATTCCCATCGCGGCAGCAAGTGATGGATCAAATGAAACGAGTTTAAACTGTTTGAAGAAAAGGAAAATCAGTAAGAGGTTCAGGATAAAACAACTGCCGACTATCCAAACAGCTTTTGGTCCAGCCTCGATTCCAGCGATTGTCATCGTGTTCCACGGAGTATAGGCTATTTCCCCATAAAGGACATGTTCCAGGTCAAAATCTATTTGTTGCGTGTACAAGCTCACAAGTACGATCCCCGTTGCAAAGAGGGAAGTGAATACAATCCCGATCGCAGCGTCGGATTGAACGCCCGACGATTGGAAAAGCTGGATCAAGAATACGGTAAGCAAGCCGAGCGCAGCAGCCCCGATCAGCATTGGAACCGAATCCCGGGTTCCGGTTATTAAAAATGCCAATACGATTCCCGGCAAAACGGAATGACTGATTGCATCCCCAATCAACGTCATTTTCCTGACTATCAAAAAACACCCTAATACACTACAAGAACCCGCCACTAATGCTCCGACTAAGATAATCCAAAAATCATTCATGATGAGTGGCTCCCTTTCCTTCTATCCTTTTCGAGAGAATATTTCTTTTTCGTCGAAACCCTTCTCCATATAGATGAAAGCACTCCGCGTTTAGGTGCAAAAAGCATGGAAAAGAAAAACCATACCGTCGCGGATAAGACAATTAACGGTCCTGTCGGCAAATCATTGACAGAGGTACTGATCAACGTTCCAGACACACCGCTCAACATTCCGAATATACCAGACAGGATGACCATGATATGCAGGCGCTCCGTCCAATATCTCGCGGATACCGCAGGTGTTATCAGTAAAGATGCCATCAATACGACGCCTACTGCCTGGATACCGATCACTACAGCTGCCACGATCAGCATCATGATGAAATAATCCAGAAAAACAACCGGCAATCCCATCCCCTTAGCAAACCCGGGATCAAAGGACAGTAATTTGAATTCTTTAAAAAATACGGTACAAGTGAAAATGAGAATAAAGGAAACCGTCATCATCATATATACATCGGACATGACCATTGACGCCGTCTGTCCGAATAAAAAGGTATCCAATCCGCTTTGGTTTCCATACTCGCTCTGCTGGATTTGCGTAAGCATCACAATTCCGAAACCAAAGAAAGAGGATAAGACGATTCCCAAGGCCGCATCCTGCTTGATCTTACTGTATCTCGTAAGCACACTGATCAAGAAGACAGCGACTAAGCCAGCCAGGGCGGCACCTATCAAAAAGTAGGAAGTGGATTTCACTCCAGTTAACATGAAGGCGACACAGATACCGGGTAACGCTGCATGTGCGAGCGTGTCGCCAAGCAAAGACTGCTTTCTGAGGTAGGCAAAGCTGCCGATGACCCCGCTGCTTAATCCGAGGAACATCGTGCCAAGCAATATCCACCTTGTATTTGGATCGGTGATAATGTCCATTATATTCATCGTGTACACCTCATTTTAATAAAAGGCCGGACTTTGTGTCTGATAGTATCGCTAGGCGGCCTCCATATGTTGCCTGTAGGTATTCGGGAATGAACACTTCATCTGTCGGACCTATTTTCATCACCTTCTTATTCAATAACATCGTCCAGTCGAAATATTCCTTCACGGTGGATAGGTCATGGTGCACAACCAGAACGGTTTTGCCTTTTTCCTTCAATTCCATCAGCAATTGTATGATCGCTTTCTCTGTTGCGGCATCCACCCCTACGAACGGTTCATCCATAAAATAAATATCCGCTTCCTGTGCCAATGCACGGGCCAGGAATATCCGTTGCTGCTGTCCGCCTGATAGCTGGCTGATCTGGCGGTTTGCGTATTCAGCCATCCCCACCTTCTCCAGGCACTCCATCCCCTTCTGCCTTTCGGACTTCCCAGGTCGCCTCAGCCATCCGAGATGACCATATCTGCCCATCATCACGACATCAAGTGCGTTGGTCGGAAAATCCCAATCCACTGACTCCCGCTGTGGTACATAGCCGATACTCTTCCTCATCGATTTATAAGTAGAGCCCTTTATCGTGATGTGCCCCGATATTTTTGGGATCAATTCGAGTATCCCCTTTATCAAAGTGGACTTCCCTGCTCCATTGGGGCCTATGATTCCGATTAAATTCCCTTCCGGCACCTCAAATGAGACATCTTCGACAACCGGCTTCTTATGATAAGCAATCGTTAAATTCTCGACCTTCAAAGCTGCTTGATTCATAGTTTCTCCCCCCTATTTCAAAGCACGGACGATGGTGTCCGTATTATGACGGACCATTCCGATATACGTTCCTTCTTCCGTCCCTCTTTCACCCATGGCATCCGAGAACAATTCACCGCCGATTTCCACTTTATGGCCCTGCTTACCTGCTCCTTGAATGACAGCCTCGATAGCCTTCCTCGGTACGCTTGACTCTATGAAAATCGCTTTTATTTTGTTCTCCACAAGATAGTTCCGCATATCCGTCACATCTTTTGATCCATATTCCGATAATGTATTGATCCCCTGGAGCCCTCTTACGTCCAGGCCATATGACTGCCCGTAGTATCCAAAAGCATCATGTGCCGTAACGAGCACCCGTTGATCTTCAGGCACTTTATTGATTTCCTCATGGACATATTTATCAAGTTCCTCCAATTGCAGAACGTACTCCTCATAATTTTCACGATACTCCGCTTCATGGTCCGGGTCCTTGGCAATCAATTCTTTCTTAACTGCCTCCGCCGCAACGATCCAAAGCTTTACATCAAACCAAACGTGGGGATCATGCTCCGTTGCACCCACTTTGCGAAGTTGGTTCTCCTTGAAGTCTTCCGTTACGGCAATCGTCGGTTTATCCTTGCTCATCATTTCAAATATATCCGTCATTTTCCCTTCAAGATGCAATCCGTTATAAAAAATCATATCAGCCGAATCCAGTGTCTTCACATCACCCTGCGTCGCTTTATATAGATGGGGGTCGACTCCCGGTCCCATTAAACTTGAGACCTCGACATGTTTACCGCCGATATTCTCAACCAAATCCCCAATCATTCCCGTTGTTGTAACGACATCCAGCTTGCCATTGCCATTATCGCTTTCGGCCGTATCATTGCCGCACCCCGTTAAAACCAGCAATGCAGCAAGCACGCCTCCAATAGATTTAAGAAAACCCATCCATATTCCCTCCCTTTTTCATCTTTCTAAAATAGTTTGCCATGTGCAAAACTAAGTGTAAATTTTTTTACATTGTCGTAAATGCTAAAAAGTTTCCTCTACACAACTTATTTTATACTATACACAAATATACAAAAAAAGTGCAACTATTTTTAAACATTTCAAAAAGGCAAATGACTTTTACATACAGCAAAAACTGTCAGGAAGCTCCACTAGGCAGCTTCCTGACAGTCAGTCATTCCGTATGATGAAATTATATTTATATTGTGGAGTTTTACTGGTGAACATAACTAGGGGAGCTATTTCTGGACGACGTGAAATTCACGAGTAAACGCGGTTTCCGCGCATAAAGCCGCGGACTTCTTGACGGGCATTGCCACTCATTTCTCCTGTTTCAAGGAAATGGCCAAGTACGCAAATCCCAATTCGATTCCGCAAAGCACAAACAGGGTGATTAAAGTTTGGAACATCATGATTTCCTCCTCCTCTAAGACTTAGACCAATCTTAAAGGATGAAACCAATACCATAACAAGACCTTATTTGAAGAAATCTTCAGCAGTCCCACACTGTTCCCTTGCCCTGAAATGGGTTTCATACTGTACAATATAAAAAAAGAAAAACGGTGATACCATGACAAATATTAAAGAAATAGCTCAATGTGCTGGTGTATCTGTCTCAACAGTGTCTCGTGTATTGAATGATCATCCATATGTAAGCCCCGATAAAAGAAAGAGCGTCTTAGAAGCGATCAATCGTTTGAATTATACGAGAAACATCAACGCCATTCATCTTTCAAAAGGGAAAACCAACCTTATCGGCGTCATCATCCCCTTCAACAATCACCCATATTACGGGGCAATCGTTAACGGAATCACAAAACAGGCAAATGCAATTGGCTGTCATATCGTCATCTTTCAAACAAATTATGACAGGGAGAAAGAGATCCAGGCTTTTAATATGCTGCAAATGAAGCAGCTCGATGGCATTATCGTTTGTTCAAGGATTTCGGAAATGAAAATCCTCTTGGATTATCAAAAATACGGACCGATTATTTTATGTGAAGATACCGCCCAGGCTGAATTCTCATCCATCAGCATTGATCATTATGCAGCTTTCTCCTGTGCCCTTGAGTACGTGATTGCTAAAGGATATAAGAAAATCGGATACAGCCTCGGCCGTAAAAAGAGCAGAAATAGTTCCCATCGTACAAAGGCCTTTAACGATATCATGAGTAAACATCAACTGATAAACAATGAAGCATGGCTGTTTGAAGGCAGTTATCACATCAAAGACGGTGAACAATTGTTTCAGGAATGGAATTCGATGATGGATAAACCTGAAGCCATCATCATCACGAATGATGACACGGCGGCGGGCTTCATTCTTACCGCTAGGAAATCGGGTATAAGGGTACCGGAAGATGTGGCCATTCTCGGCTTCAATAATGATAGCCTTGGCGAAATGCTCGACATCACGACCATTTCCTTACCGCTGGAATGGATCGGGAAAATGGCAGTGGATCTCTTTGAGAATCCTGAAGAGGTCAAACATGTAAAACTGGACTATGCCCTAATAAAACGGAAAACCGTTTAGTTATCAGGATGTGCTATATTTTAGTATATCGTCACTTGATTCTTCCTTCCTGCCTTCATTCATTAACTAGGGAAAAATAACCACATAAAATAATCATTGCGATATCCCAGAAGTTATTTTATAATTTTGATATAGTAAAGTTTACTCAATTACTAGCAATCTATTAGCGATTGCATGAATTTCATGAGTAAAATCGTCCGACGTCACCTACAAACTGACGCCAACGATTTTAGAAAATTGAATACTTCCTCATTTACCGATGAGTTAGAGGCTGCAGCTTATAAAAGTAAAACGGACGAGATTCTGGAAAATTAAAGACTCCGTTTGAAAGGATAAGTTGCCGAAGTTAGGGTATATTCCATGTATATTCTTGCTGGCGGTGTAACCGAATAGGAACACCACTGTCACGTTTTTTTTAAAAGCGTGGGGAGCTATCTTCGGAAGGATAAACGGGTTTATTATAAACAGCCGTCGATCTTTTTCGACTGCTGTTTTTTTATTTTTCGTTCCCTTCCAATAAAAAGGAGTGTAACATCAATTGTCAAATTCACAATCACCTTCAAGCCCTACTGAATTGAAAAGGAGCCTGAAAGCGCGTCATTTAATGATGATTTCATTAGGTGGAACGATAGGAACAGGTTTATTTTTAGCAAGTGGCGGTGCCATTCATTCAGCCGGTCCCGGCGGTGCCTTGGTGGCATACGCGGTCATCGGCATCATGGTTTATTACTTAATGACAAGTCTTGCAGAAATGGCAGCGTTCATGCCAGTGGCCGGTTCGTTCCGTGTCTATGCATCCAAATTCGTCGATCCGTCCTTCGGTTTTGCGATTGGTTGGAACTACTGGTATAACTGGGCAATCACCATTGCCGCCGAATTGGCAGCCGTTGTCTTAATTATGAAGTTCTGGTTCCCGGATAGCCCTTCATTTATCTGGAGTGCCATTGCGTTAATCACTATGTTTCTTATCAATTACATGTCAGTTAAAGGTTTCGGGGAAACAGAATTCTGGTTTGCCATGATCAAGGTCGTGACAGTCGTCATTTTCTTGATTACGGGTGTTCTGATCATTCTCGGAATCATGGGTGGGAATGACCCAATCGGTTTTTCCAATTTCACAATGGGCGAAGGTCCCTTTAACGGAGGGTTCTTCACGATTCTAGGCGTATTCATGGCTGCCGGCTTTTCTTTCCAAGGAACGGAATTGCTTGGAGTGACTGCTGGTGAAAGTGAAGATCCAGAAAAAAATATCCCAAAAGCGATCAGATCCGTTTTCTGGCGCATCCTCTTGTTCTATATCCTTGCAATTTTCGTTATTGGAATGATCATTCCGTTTACGGATTCACGTTTATTGAGTCAAGATGTTGCCGTAAGTCCATTCACGCTTGTATTTGAACGGGCCGGCCTTGCATTTGCTGCATCCATCATGAACGCGATCATTTTATCATCCGTACTCTCTGCCGGTAACTCTGGCATGTACGCTTCAACCCGTATGTTATGGGACTTGGCACGTGATGGGAAAGCACCGAAATTCCTAGGTAAGTTAGATAAAAGAGGAGTGCCCGTGAATGCACTTATCGTGACTTCTTTAGTTGGCTGCGTTGCATTCTTAGCTTCATTTTTCGGGGATGGCGTCGTTTATATCTGGTTATTGAACGCTTCAGGCATGGCAGGATTCGTCACCTGGGTAGGGATTGCGATTGCCCATTATCGGTTCCGCAAAGCTTACGCCGCTCAAGGCCTTGATATGAATGCTTTACCATTCCGGGCAAAAGGCTTCCCATTCGGACCTATATTCGCACTTGTCCTTTGTATTATCATTATCATCGGACAAGGCTATCAGGCTTTCAGCAGCGATGGGATCGACTGGAATTCAATGTTCGTTTCCTACATTGGCTTGATTCTATTTTTCGTTCTATGGTTCGGCTATAAAATTAAGCATAAAACGAAAATCATTCCGCTTGAGGAATGTGACCTTAAATCAAAATAATACGCAAAGGACCTGTTCTTCCCTAACCGGAGAAGAACAGGTCCTTTTTTCATTTCAAATGATAAACACGGCATTCATATGGTTGCAGGGGTTTGCTGGAGATTCCTTCTTCCTCCTGATCATAATTGCCGATCAGCTTTGTGGCAGAATATGCATGCAGCTCTTCAGGCAAAGTATAAGAGGCCTGCTCTTCTTTAAAGTTGCACAGCACCAACAGCTTTTCTTCCTCAAACGATCTCGTGTAGGCAAATATTCGTTCATCATCCGGCAACAGCAGTTCAAAACGGCCATAAACGACGATATCATGTTCCTTGCGCAGTTGGATAAGCTTTTTATAAAAATGAAAAATGGAATTCGGATCATTGTAAGCCTTTTCTGCATTAATCTCGGGAAAATTGGGATTAACCTTAATCCAAGGGGTCCCTTTCGTGAATCCTGCGTTCCGGGAGTCATTCCACTGAATAGGTGTCCTCGCATTATCCCGGCTGCGGGCGTGGATGGCTGACATCATCCGCTCTTTTGACCAGCCATGAGAATGGACGAGTTCGTCATATGAATTCAATGTTTCGATATCCCGGTATTCATCGATATTTTCAAATGCAACATTGGTCATTCCCAGCTCTTCCCCTTGATATATATAAGGTGTACCTTGCAGCATATGAAGACAAGCGGCAAGCATCTTTGCGCTTTCAATACGATACTTTCCATCATTACCAAACCTTGAGACAACCCGGGGCTGATCATGGTTGTTCCAGTATAAACTGTTCCAGCCATCCCCCTCCAAACCAGTCTGCCACTTAGAGAGGATTCGCTTTAAATCGGTTAGCTTCCATTTATCGTTACTCCATTTCCCTTCTGGTCCCCTCCCCAAATCCATATGTTCGAATTGAAAGACCATATGTAGCTCACCACGATCTTTACCTGTGAACAATTGCGCTTCCTCCGGTGTGACGCCTGGCATTTCCCCAACCGTAATCACGTCATGCCCAGAAAGTGCCCGTTGATTGATTTCCTGCAGAAACTCATGTATGCGCGGTCCATTCAGGAAAAAGGGGCTTCCATCACCATACTGCTTCTCATGATGAACGGCTCCATCTGAATAGCTTTGATCTTTTGAAAGGAAGTCGATGACATCCATCCGGAAGCCATCGACACCCTTATCCAGCCACCAAGTCATGATGCTGTAAACTTCTTCACGGAGCTTAGGGTTCTCCCAGTTTAAATCCGGTTGTTTCCTGCTGAATAAATGTAAATAATATTCATCGGTTCTTTCATCATATGCCCATGCTGAACCTTTAAAAATCGACTCCCAATTATTTGGCTCTTTCCCATTCCTGCCAGGTTTCCAAATATAGTAATCACGTTTCGGATTGTCTTTTGAGGAACGGGATTCCTCGAACCATGGATGTTCATCTGAAGAATGATTGACCACCAGGTCCATCATGATCTTCATTCCACGTTCATGAACGGCCTTCAACAACCTATCGAAATCGGCCATGGTCCCGAATTCAGTCATGATTGCTTTATAATCACTGATATCGTACCCATTGTCATCATTGGGAGATTGATAAACTGGGGATAGCCATATCACGTTCACACCCAGCTCTTGTAAATAATCTAGCTTCATCAAAATCCCGTTTATATCACCAATACCATCGCCATCACTATCCATAAAACTCCTTGGATACACTTGATACACAACTGCCTCTTTCCACCATGCTTTGTCCATGCTTTTCCCCCTTTTTTAGCCGCATTGACACAATCCTTACACCAATACCCTATTATAAAGGGGGAAACTCCAGAATATTCTACTTTTATTCAGCTATTCCCGTTTGAATCATTTCAATATCCAGATCGACCTCGATTGGAATATCGGGATATGCCTCCTCCCAATGTTTTTGATCAAAATTTCTTGTTTTACTTTTAGCATGATCACCGAGTGCAAGCGGATCTATATGGTTCTCCTGAAACATGGTTACCATCTCATTTAATTTTTTGCCAATGACCTGCTCGGCCCTGGCCTCTATTTTATTCAGGTCGACCGCTTTGCCCAAGTCGTAGCCTTGGACCTCTAGCAGACTCGCTTTCATTTTCACTTCAATCCTGACCTTTGGGTCTTGATTGGCATTCGAAATATGATAATGGACACGTGACTCCACGTTATTGATATCGGTAAAGTCATTTTCCTTCCATTTAATTTCATAACTCCCCAGCTTAAAATTTTCACTAAGGACCTTATATAAAAAGCCGTCTTCATAAGGTATATATTTGCCAATATAACGATCCGTTTTAAACAAGGCGATCCCCCTTACCCGTATTTGGTCTCCTGTTGTTTCCAATAAGGGCAAGACCGGATCGATCCCTTTACCATGACACGCATATAAATACCTGTGAAGATCTACATCAGGCAAATTAGTCCTTATATTCTGTTCGATCAGCTCCTTCACTTGAACCCCTGGCGTTTTAATCAACTTCGGCTCCATTTTAACTACATCCTCCGCTTTGCCATGAACGACCGCTAAATACAAATCCCTTCCCACCATTGGGTCACGCCTATATGTATCGACATAATCATTCAACCCCTTACTTGCCAATTCTTCACCATATAGAGTGACTGTCAGTCTCCCGCCGACAATCGGGTATGGTGTTTTTGCATTTTCCTGCTGGCGGGCCGCCTTTATATCATGGGAGTCCGCTTCATATACTTCTTTACCCAGATCTGCTTCCTCCCCAGGCTGAGGAACGCTGACAACGACCGTTCCTTTGATTTTCTTGTCTCCGGCATCATCATAACCTACGACTTCAGCAATTAATATATCTTCTAATATTTGCTTTTCCACGCCGCACGCCGTCATCAAAAAGCTTGCTAATGTTATCAAGAGAAGTTTGATTTTCATGATTTATGCCCCCTGAATTTATAGACGATCGACTGCCATATGAATAAGAGAGGAAGATACAAATAAACGATATAAAAACCAATTTGCGAACTGATCGTGTTAAACTTATCGATTCTATAGCGGTTATCCAAAAAAATGCAGGAAGCCAAAATGATGATCAGAATGAGAACCAACATCTTTTTTTGTCTAAATCCGAATACTCTTTTCGCTGTCCTGCTTGCTGCCCAAACCCCTAGGCAAACATTCGGCAGCACCATGAACAGCCAAACGGAAATCCCTATGTATTCGAACCTTTCAATGAATGGAAGGTCTACAATTTTCCATAACGTCAAAGTTGCCCAAATTACATCTTTCAGCTGATCCTGATGATAGTAGGCTAATGTAACAAGTATGGATACTACATAGATCACCATAGTGAACAACGCCCCTAAGTGGGCCCACTTTTGAGATTTTTCACGATTTTTAATGAAAGGATAATAAATGAGGATTAATTCAAAACCAAGGTAATTCAGGGTCATCTTCTTACAGGCCTTCATGATTTCCAAAAAGGAATGATCAAGAAAAGGACCCAAATTTTCAAAGTGGGCGTACTTCAAAGGGAAATAATTCAAAAGGAATAATGGCGATCCGATCATAAGGCCGATTATGCAAAAACCGGTAATGACCCTGAAACCTCCCTCCACAAAGCGATATACGAGAATTAGAATGATGGTTATCAGCATCAGGACATTGACACCTGGGAACATCCAAACCTGAATGACTTCTAAATAAGTCCTGATAAGAATGATGGAAATCATTATGAAGTAGAGGATGAATAATATATTGAAAGCATTTCCGACCCATTTACCAAACAAATCCTTGTGGATGGCAACCAAATCAAGTGTTTGGGGGCCCCTGCCCAAAAGCTTGAAACACATCCAAAGCAGAACATTTATGATCAACCCTGATATCAGGACCGATATCCATGCGTCTTGGCCAGCCTCTTTCGCTATGATCCGTTCAAACCCCAATATCCCTACTCCAATCTGCATGCCGGGCATGAGGAAAAAAACAAAAAATGGAGATATTTGTTTTGTTTCATTTGGTTTGACTTCCATTCCTTCTCACCGCTTTCTACTTCCTTATTCATCGATATCATTACGGGTGTTTCGTTTTTCCGCCTCTTTCCTTATCCTTAGTGGATTTTCCGTCCGCAGAAACTGCGGGCGTTTTTTCTGCTTTGAAAAAGGGAGGCGAATCAGACTATCTTTAAAGTCATGAATTCTTAACGGGTAAAGCGGGTCTAAATAAGGACTGCCAAGCGAAGTCAATTTCAATAAATGACTTAAAATGAATGCACTGCATAAAGCTATTCCAAACAGCCCGTATAACTGGGCAGCAATTAGAAAGGGAAAGCGGATAAGGCGAATCGTATTGCTGATTTGGTAAATCGGCACCGTAAATGAAGCCAAGGCAGCCAAAGCGACAAGCATCAACAAGACATTACTGACAAATCCCGCTTCCACAGCGGCTGAACCGATGACTATACCGCCAACAATGCCGATGGTCGAGCCAACCTTGGCAGGCAGCCTGACCGCCGCTTCCCTCAGCAATTCGATCGTGCCTTCCAGCACGATCGCTTCCAAGATCGGCGGAAAAGGGATCACTCCCCTGGATGATATTAAGATTGGCAGCAAATCCGTTGGGATCACTTGATAATGATAGGTTAAAACGGCCACATACAGAGGTGATGACAAAACGGAAAACAGCACGGCGAAAAGCCGAATCAAACGGAATGAAGTACCGAGATTCCAAATTTGAAAATAATCTTCAAATGACGAGAAGAATGAAATGATGGTATTGGGACCAACCAATGCATGAGGAGATCCATCCAGCATGATCCCTATTTTCCCTTCCGATAATACACTGGCCAGATGATCAGGCCGCTCCGTATCAATCAATTGCGGGAACATCGAATTCCGATTATCCGTGATCATCTGGCTTACGAACGAAATATCGACGATCGTATCATATTCTATATCTTCTATTCTCTGTATGACCGTCTTGATGATCTGTTGATTTACCACCCCATCTATGTAGAGTACCGCTATCCTTGTTTGCGAGATGCTCCCGACCCTAAATTCCTTGGACTGCAATTCAGGAGTGGGCAATCTGTTACGGATCAGATTCAAATTCGAATCAAGCGATTCAACAAACGCTTCCTTGGATCCAACGACCGTATACTCCGACTCAGGTGTTGAAATTTGCCTTTTCACACTGTGAACACACGGAATGAGCAAACACATTTCATCATCTTGCTTGTATTGAATCATGATCGATCCTTCCAAAACCAATCTTTGAATGTCTTTTAAATCAGCCGTCAATTTCATATCTTCCATCGGAATATCGCCTTTTAGTTGCTTAAGGACCTTCTTTGGTTGATTCGACATGACCGCCAATACTTGTTCGTGGAGCTGTTGAACACTGACCAGTGAATTGAAGTAGGAGATGATATAGCCATCATCATTCGGGAATTGGAAGGTAAGAAAATCATTAGATGCTTTAAACTTTTTAAGGAGTTCCTGAAAATCCTTGGAAGTAACCTGAAAGGATGCTGAATCCGTTTCCCTCTTGTCCTTAAAAAACCTCACCATCCCACCCCCAATACAAAGTTTTTCGTTCATTCGATTATTGTAACCACCCTATTTAAAGTTAGTCATGTTCCACATCTTTAAAATAGGAAAAGACCTATCCGGAATCCACCGGATAGGTCTTTACTTCTTAATTTTCCAATTATCTTGGACTTGGAAAGATCCGTGTTACAAGTTCACGGAACTCTTCAGCAAATCCTTCAACGGGTTTTCCATTCTCGATATCATTCGCATACCCATCCATTCTTTGAACAAAGTCCGGATTTGCCGACACATAAACTTGGTCTACAGATGGATCTGCTGCCCTTACTGCATCAGCAACCCTTTCTTTAAGGTCATTCGAGATATCCTTTTCCCCGCCGTCTTTTAATACTGCGCCTACATAGGCATTATTTTCAGTCACGATGACATTTGCGTTACTTACTTCCTTCAAAGCTTCGACTCGATTTGAGATATCCTCTGAGACCCTCATACCGTTTACGCCATTATCATTATTATCATTATTGATATTATTATCATTATTGACATTATTAACATTTTGCCTTGTGTCGCCTACATTCATCGGATTATCCAAATTATCCTGATGAGTACGATTCAGGCCAAGATTTTCACTGGCATCTTCGTTATCATTCGTTGCACAACCTGTAATCACTAAAGCCATCATTGCACTTGATACTATCGCTTTATAGTTCATATTCTTCACTCCTCAAAAATCATTTAACATTACTATTTGCGAGGAGTGGGCAGATTATTCAGAAGAAGTGACCTTCAAGCCGATAATTCCAACCAAAATAAAACCGGCGAATACCAATCGCATCGCATCCTTAGGCTCGTTAAAAACGATGATGCCTACCAGAACAGCCCCAAGAGCCCCTATTCCAGTCCAGATTGCATACGCTGTTCCCATAGGCAGAGTTTTTATCGCCGATGACAAAAAATAAAAACTAATAACCATGCCAGCAATCGTTATGATAGAAGGTAATAATTTCGTAAAACCCTCGGTATACTTTAGACTTGTCGCCCATACCACTTCAAATAATCCTGCAATCACCAATTGAATCCATGCCATCTTTTCCGCCTCCAATTACAGAAAAAGCCCGGGAGGTCATCTTTCATAACCTCCCGGGCTTTTTTCCCTCCGTGTACGCAGATTACTGCGCGTTTCTCTTGGACCATTCCGGTAACATTCAACCGAGGAACCCTAGAAACATAGTATTTCCATACTATATCATGTACATTTCAGATCGTTCAAACACTTATGCATCGCTTCTGTTTCTAAGCTTCCACTTGTCACCTTTTATTGAAAACCAAATAATCTTAAAGGGTTCAGGTATTTCTTTAGCCGCCTCAACCGTATATTGGACAGCCTCTTTTTTATATTCAACATCTTCAGTGATTTCTTGCTGGGTCATGGCGAGTTGGTCCGTTTCCGATTTAATCTGATCCGTTTTGGCCTGGATGCGTGTAACGGTTTGATTCACATTTTCAATTGTCGGTTTGGTATCCTTAAATGTTTTAAAAGCAAAAAACGCTAAATAAATAATCGATCCGATAAAGAGGGCAAGACTAATATATACAATGATCACCTAGATTCCTCCTTTTATTTTACCTTTACTATACCCGTAATAATTGAGCAGAAAACGAATCCCCATGTATTTTCTTTTATGCCTGGTCATATTATTGAAAGTAAAAGGAGGAATGAAAATGAATCAAATGCCTCTTCTTAAAGCCTGTTTTAAAGCTGGAATCCACTTCATTAGACATATGACCATACAGCAGGCCGCCACGATTGCAGGAATCATTTTTTTAATCATTCATCCAGAAGTTTTCAGCCCCCTTTGGCTTACATTGGCAACATCCGTCTTGATTCTGCTCCTGCTTTGAAGATTGTAAGTATCCCTGCACACTGGCTGTGTTATGGATTTCTTCGCTGACACCCCCATCCAGATCAGTAAAAAATACCGAGGATATGCACCAGCATTCTACCCTTGCTTCGGAAGAATGTTCCTGTACGGATCAAACTGCCATGGAGACCCGACCATTACTATTGCTAGGACTGTATCTATGCAGGATTTCAATCTTCATAGCGATGATCTATACAGTTTAATCAATCGTTTGATTAAAACGGAATTGGACTTCAACCCCCTTGTGACAGCTGAGCTTCCCTCCCCCTTCAGATGTTAATTACACTACACTTACCATTTTATCAAACGGAAAACTATTACTTTATTCAACAGTTCAGGAATTTGCCCACCACGGCGATTTCAGATGCAATGGAAGGGTGAGCAATCACCTTAAGTTTTAATCAACCAATGAAGAATGTAGGCAAAAGGGTTCCATCTAAGAGTTAAACAATTGGAGCAGGTGTGCGAGACTCCTGCGGAAATGCGCGTCCAGAAAAAAGAACCCACAGGCCCAGAAGCCGCAGAGAGGCTACCGGAGGAGTAACTTTCAAATTGTACAAACCGTAAAAAAACTTTAGGCAAATTCGATTTTCATCGAGTTTATCTAAAGCCTGAAGCCCCTCTAAAATGGGTCTTTTCATTAATATAATGGTTGTGTGTTCTGACAGGGCGGAAATGCATTTATATCCTGAATCATATAAAAATCGTATTGTTTTAAGGCGAATTGTGCTTGATACATATATTCAATAACAAGAAGCTTTTCACCTGAAGTACCACACAAAACACCTGACGTCCCTTGTCCATTCGTTAATGAAATCCCAACAGGCTGACCTATTAAATAGCTAATTTTTTGTTGCCATGTCCTTCAAGCACATCCTATTAAAAATGAAAAAATGGGCGGTTTATTTCTTAAAAATTCGCAGTTCGGTTATGAACCGGCCTAACAGACAGAACAACACTTACCATTTTATCAAGCTGAAAACTATCAGAAAATTACGAAGTTTGTGTATAATTAGGCTATATTCATTAACTCTTAAGGAGGAATCATAGTCATGGATAATCATATTCAACAGTTCAGGAATTTGCCCACCACGGCGATTTCAGATGCAATGGATGGGTTGAGCAATCTGGATTCGGCAATAAAACCCTTAAAGGAAGAATTCCGGATGGCCGGACGGGCTTTGACCGTACAGATCCCCGTCGGTGATAATTCTGCCGTGTTAAAAGCAATCGGTGAAGCCAAGCCTGGGGATATAATTGTCGTTGACAGCAAGGGTGATACATACCGGGCTATAGCAGGAGACTTTGTTGTCGGCATGATGCAGACCATGGAAATAGGCGGCCTCGTAGTCGATGGGGTCATTCGCGACCTTGAAGCCATTAAAGAATTGAATTTCCCTGTATTCAGCAAAGGGACGACGGTTGCCTCTAGCGGCAAGGCAGGTGTAGGCGAAACCAATGTGCCCATATCATGTGGAGGTGTCACCGTATATCCAGGGGACATCATCATAGGGGACATAGATGGAGTCGTGGTCGTGCCCAAAGATAAGGGTGAAGAAATCCTGGTCAAAGCAAAGGATAAAATCACCAAAGACGAACAGCGTGCTGAAAAATATGCCGGGAAGCCTGATGAAATCAGAAAGTATATTGCCATGATGACCAATAAAGGATGACGCATAAAAAAACAGGCAGGAAGCGATGGCTTCCTGCCTGTTCTTTCATTAGCCTTATTTATCGGTCTTTTCTTCCTTAGAACCTTCTTCATCATATGTGTAATCATAATCAGCAGGATCAATCGGTTTAAAGCCGTTTGGAGTATAGAAACGGAGTAAGTCGCCGTTCACTACTTGGTCGGATAAATTGAGCATCGTTTCAGCTCTCGTTTTATAATTGAGGATGGCATCATTTTCCTCGACCAATTCTCCCGTTTTAGTATCGTAGTATTTCCCTTTAATGGAAGTGACCTCCGGTGTTACAAAATCACCATTCCTGAAAGGTACCACTTCATTATGATCTTTTGACAATAAATCGGAACCGAATTGTACATAATCTTTAGATTCAATTCCTAACAGATGCAATAAAGTCGGGAGAAGGTCAATCTGTCCTCCGTATTGGTGCATTTCCCCGCCTTCAACACCTGGAACATGGATCAATAATGGTACACGTTGCAATTGGGCATTCTCAAATGCGCCAACATCCTCGCCAAGAACTTTTGACATGGCTTCTTTATGGTTTTCGGAAATACCATAATGATCACCATACATAACGATTACCGAGTTATCATATAGACCGGATTCCTTCAGATAATCGAAAAACTCTTTAAGCGCCTCATCGGCATAGCGTGCAGTTTGGAAGTAACTATCAACGGAAGCATCACCTGTCGTATGCTTGCCGATTGTTGCTTTTTCCTGGTCCATTGCATATGGGAAATGATGGGATACCGTTATGAATTTTGTATAGAAAGGCTGTTTAAGCGTTTCTAACATTGGAATCGATTCCTTAAAGAACGGCTTATCCATTAATCCATAACTTAGTACTTCCTCTTTATTTTCCATATTATAATGGTTTGCATCGAAGAACTGATTAAAACCAAGAGACTTATACATATTATCCCGGTTCCAGAAAGATTTGTAATTACCATGGAACACAGCAGATGTGTATCCTTGTTGTCCTAAAATAGCTGGTGCTGCTTGATACGTATTTTGGGAACGGTTTGTGAATGCTGCCCCCTGTGGTAAGCCGAACAGGGAATTTTCAAGCATGAATTCGGCATCCGCCGTTTTCCCTTGGCCTACTTGATGGAAGAAATTATCAAAGTGCATGAAATCTGATTTATCATGTGCAAGTGAGTTTAAAAATGGAGTTACTTCTTCCCCATTCAACTTATAATCGATAAGGAAATTCTGCATCGATTCCAAATGCAGGTAGATGACATTCTTGCCTTTGGCTGCCCCAAAATACTTAGGGTTCGGCTCAGCGCTTGTTGCCTTCGTATAGTTGACGACTTCGGCGATATCCGTACTGTTTGCAGTCGCACGCTGGGCGTATGTTTTAGTATTCTGAACGGCGTCATAAACCGTATAGTTGAACATGCCCAAGTATTTGACGATATAGTTCCGGTCGAATGTTCTTGATAACAATTGCGGGCGATCCTTTTCAGCAAGTCCCAAATTGATGGCAAAAATTGCTAGTCCCGCTAGGTAAACCATTCCAACTGTACGGCGTTTGACTTTGAAGTCTTCCGCTTTAAAGTCTTTGAATCTGTACAACACGATCAAAAGTATCGTATCAAGGAAATAAAATACATCATGGCCTTTAAATAATTCTAAAATACTCGGTCCCAAATCCCCGGCATTTTGCACTTGCGTCAAGGTTGGCAATGTAATGAAATCGGTAAATGACCGGTAATATACAATATTGAAGAATAACCATAAGGACATCAATAGGTTCAACCTGATGATCCATTTAAACGATTTTTTGCCTCTAGCCAATAGTGCCAAGCCAAAGAATAAAATGGCTGAACTAATCGGATTTATAAACAGTAAGAACTGTTGCAGGCCATTTTCAAGACCTAAGTTAAATTCAATTCGATATCCAATATAAGTTTTTATCCAAAACAAGACTACCGCAATAAAGAAAAAGCCTAGTATGTTATCTGCAAATAAATGCCGGCTTTTTTTAAGAAAATTATTCATGCTTTCACCTCTATTAATCTAGTGGTTTATTTATATAAATTTTTACAAACTTACAAAAGACGGAAAATCAGAAACCTTATAATAGCATTCTTTCACTTGGATAGTCAAGATTGTGAAAACCACCTTTTGTCACATCCATAACTCTTATATCCAGAATACTTCTTTAGCTTATGAACAAGCCTTTGAAAAAATAACAGAGTTTCGCCCGTCTCGAATGTTCAGCGCACCTATAACAAATATATAGGAAGTACATGTCTTAATCCAATAAATATTACCGTAATTTTTTGGTGTGACTGCGGATGACAGTCACTAAATATTTTAACGTCCTTCAGGCTTTTACCATTATAAACGAGTCTTTATAAAAAAACCAGCACATTACAAAATATGTAAAGATATAAACCTTCAATTATTGAAAGCTATGGTTATATCCCAGGATTTTTTTCCCGATAATTCGACATTTGAAAATGGATTGCCGGTTACATGGATGCTTTTCTCATCCGCACTTTTGAAACCCCGTGCCTGTAAAAGTTTGACCCGTTCAATATTGCGTCCTGCCACCATTAAATCCCATAAAATAACAAATGGATTACACGAAGTATCGACATCATTCCCCTCCGGCTTTTTTATTCAGCTTTTTTCAAATAATTTTTCCTGAAAAATATTAATCCACCGAATTCTCCCCGATAATTTGAAGTGGAGATCATATTATTTTTATCATCCATAATAGATGAAATTTCCCAAATTTAACATTAATTACGATTTCAAAACCGGAAAGGATGCAAAAGACAATATAATAGGAAGAAACTGAATTTTCCATTTTGGCTGGAGGGTCATATTCTTACGATTGCAGCCCATATAAGCCATAGCGGCAGCAACAGGCGGAATATAGACCTTGTCCTTTCCCACTCCCCTTGATTGGGTTGTGGGCGCCTTATTATAAGCTTACCTGTGTTTTGCAGGAATTCTTTTCTTCCCCTTTGTTAGTATATTTGTTTCATCCAGGTTTATTATAAAAAATAAAAAATCCTGCCCCTCGATCGAGGACAGGATTATCTTTAATCATATTTATATTACTTGATGCCTTCTGAAACTTCTTTAACCATAGCGTCAACAGATTCTAAACCGCCGCCTGATAAGTACCAGTAGTTAGGGTCTAGATAAATGATGTTACCTTCTTTAAATGCCTTTGTATTTTTTACAATGTCATTTTCAATCGTTTCTTTTGCTGCAGCTCCATCACCGGCAACCGCATCTCTATCTACAACGAATAGGTAGTCAGGATTTTTTTCAGCAATGTATTCGAAAGAAATACTTTGACCATGTGTCGATACTTCCAATTTATCATCCACTGCAGGTACTCCGAATACATCATGGATGATTCCAAATCTTGAATCCGGTCCGTAAGCACTTACTTTTCCGCCGCTGGCAAGAACGATTAAACCAGTCTTGTCAGTCGGGGCTTTTTCTTTCAAAGCGTTAATGTTTTCTTCAACACTTGCCAATTCTTTAGCTGCTTCGTCTTTTTTATCGAAGATTTTACCCAAAAGTGTCACGTTTTCTTCAAACGATTCCATATACTTTGTTGTATCCACACCCACAAAAACAGTAGGGGCAATTTTGCTTAATTCTTTATAGGCTTCAGATTGACGGCCAGAAATAAGGATTAAGTCTGGAGCAATTTCGTTGATTTTCTCGAAGTCAGGCTCTTTTAATCCACCGGCATTCTCAGTTGTACCTTCATATTTAGAAAGGTATTTCGGAAGTCCATCATGAGGGACAGCTGCTACTTCCACACCTAATTTATCAAGAGTATCAAGAGCCCCCATATCGAATACAACGACTTTTTCAGGGTTTGTTTTCACTTTCGTTTCGCCTAGTTGGTGCTTAACCGTAATTTCTTCACTTTTAGCACTTTCTTTTTTCGTGCTTGATTCTTCTTTTTCCTTATCTGATCCACAAGCTACAGCCACTACAGCCAGCATTGCAACCAAAAGCAGTAAGGATAATTTCTTAATCATTATGGTCACCTCGAAAAATTTTTTTATTTAAAATTACATATTGAATCCTCACCATCACAGAGTTCACTTCAACACTTTTCCTGCCAGATGAAACAGGAGGCGGCTAAAGTCTTGGGCGCCCGCCAACTCTTAACTGCTAAGAAGCGTATAGTGTGACTTCTGGACGGCTATGAATACTGAAGTAATTTAAAACCAATTTTGGAATTGCCTTATGTGAAGTACACACAGATCTTATTGTCATTGATACTTTGGATTTCAATATCCATATCATAAATTTCCTTTAATACATTGGAATTGATGACTTGTTCGGTAGGTCCATTATGAACAACCTTGCCATCCTTCAATGCGACGATGTAGTCGGAATAACAGGATGCAAAATTAATGTCATGAATGACGATGATGACCGTTTTCCCCAATTCATCGGCCAATCTCCTCAATACCTTCATGATTTGGACGGAATGCTTCATATCAAGATTGTTCAGGGGTTCATCAAGAAGCACATACTCCGTGTTCTGAGCAATGACCATGGCAATGAAGGCCCGCTGTTGCTGGCCGCCGCTAAGCTGGTCAAGAAACTTATCCTGCATGTCAGCAAGTTCCATATATTCAATCGCTTCATCGACGTATTTCCAATCCTCTTTCGTCAGCTTACCTTGTGAATAAGGAAAACGGCCAAAGGCGACCAGTTCACGAATCGTTAAACGGATATTGATGTGGTTAGCCTGCTTTAAGATGGCAATCTTTTTCGCAAGTTCATTGCTATTGAATTTCCCCATATCCTTACCCTCGATAAGGACTTCTCCTGAATCCCGGGTAATGAGACGGCTGATCATCGAAAGGACGGTACTTTTACCCGCTCCATTGGGACCGATGAAGGATGTGATTTTCCCTTTCATTATTTCGATGGAAACATCCTCGACAACCGTTTTATTATTATATTTTTTGAATAAATTTTTCACTTCTACCATGATTTATTCTCCTTTAATAGAAGATAGATGAAATAGACACCGCCGACAAAGTTGATGATGACACTTAAGGTCGTGGAAAACGTGAAGATCCTCTCTACAATGAATTGGCCGCCGACCAAGGCAATCACACTGATCAGCATTGCACCCGGGAGGATATGTTTATGCTGATAGGACTTAATGAATTGATAAGCCACATTTGCAACAAGCAATCCGAGGAACGTGATCGGACCGATCAAGGCAGTCGAAATGGAAATTAAAACCGTAACGACGATTAAAACCCGCTTCGTGACAAAATCATAATCCACACCCAAGTTTATGGCTTGGTCCCTCCCAAGGGACATGACATCTAAATACTTCAAAAACCTCATGAAATATATCATTGCCGCAATCATGAGGATAATAGCTAACGTTAACAGGTCCGTGTTGACATTATTGAAGCTGGCGAACATTTTATTTTGAATGATTTGGAATTCATTCGGGTCAATCAATACCTGCATGAATGAAGACATGCTGCCGAATAAGGTTCCGAAGATGATACCGATCAGTAATAGGAAGTAAATATTGCGGTTTTTCTTGAACATGAACTTGAACAGCAGGCTTGCAAAAATGAGCATGGCCGCAAGTGTAATCAGGAAATTGAGATTTTTATTCATGATCATGATATGCGTTGAACCGAAGATGAAAATCACTCCCGTTTGAATCAGCATATACATGGAGTCCAACCCTAAAATGCTTGGCGTCAGGATTTTATTATTCGTGACCGTCTGGAAAATTACTGTTGAAAAAGCAATTGCACAGCCAACCACGATGATGGCGATGATTTTTATGACCCTTCTCGGCAGTGCATAGTCCCAATTCGGGCCAAGGTCCCAAAAGATATAACCTGCCGTTAAAGCAGCTGCAAGAACAGCCAATATAATGATCCTACTTTTATTATTCATATGCCTTTCTCCTCAGTATCAGATAGATAAATACGGCGCTTCCTATCACACCAACCACGAGTCCGATCGGGATTTCAAATGGATATATGAGGATCCTGCCCAGAATATCGCAGATCAATAGGAAGACTGCCCCTAGCAATGCTGTATGAGAAAGACTCTTTTTCAAATTGTCACCAAGGTAAAGGGATACAATATTCGGTACGATCAATCCTATGAAAGGAATCGTTCCCACCGTTAACAAAACGACAGTGGAGGATAATGCCACGATGATCAATCCAAAATTGACTATAAGCTTATAATTGAGTCCTAGATTGATAGCAAACTCCTCACCCATCCCTGCCACAGTGAATTTATTGGCAAAGAAGTATGCGAGAATGACTAGCGGGATACTTAGATATATAAGCTCGTACCTTCCCGACATGATCATCGAGAAATCACCATTCATCCATGTGTTGAGGCTTTGAATCAAATCATATTTATAGGCAAAGAAAGTCGAGATCGATCCTACGATATTACCAAACATCAAACCAACCAATGGAATGAAGATCGTATCCTTATATTTCACTTGATCAAGAATTTTCATGAACAAGAATGTACCTGCCAAAGCGAATATGAAAGCGAATGCCATTTTCTCAATAAGTGCTGCCGATGGAAAAATGATAATGGCAAGAAGAAGTCCCAGCCTTGCAGAGTCCATGGTACCGGCAGTCGTCGGGGATACAAATTTATTGCGGCTCAATTGCTGCATGATCAGACCGCTTATACTCATCACAATACCGGCAATGACTATGGTCACCATTCTGGGGAAACGGCTTTGCAGCATGATTTGCACTTTATCATCACTGAGATTCAATAAATCCAGGGGGGTAATATCTTTTACACCAATGAATAATGACGTAAATGATAGAACAATTAACGCCATGACTAAATATCTTATCTTCATCTACATTTCCTACTCTTCCTATCTCACTTTAATACAGCGATAATATTTTTAATTAAATATATTTGAATAAAGACTATCATTAAGTCACCTATTGAAATGGGACTCATTAAGTTGCTATAGTTACAAGGATATTCCATTCGTGATAATGAGATTCATTATCATCCATTCTTATTCTATCATTTCTTGGACATGTGTCAATATATACAAGGGAAATACTTGATATTCTCCCGATAGTCAAATTGTAATGGATTCGGATGAATCAACCATGCATTTCGTTTCAGGAAGTGATAAAATCAAAATAACAAATATTTACTCTTCCAATGAAAGAAGCGATATGATGAAAAACTTGTTATCCAAAGTGTTCTCAAAAAAGGCGAAAATCCAAATTGAATTTTGCCAAAATAATCTTGACCGCTTCCTTAATGAACAAACAATTGCCGATTATGGTAAGTTCTTAGAGAATCCAAGGATTCAATATAAGGAATATGAATGTTTGAGTGAGTGTAAACTTTGTAAGAAAACCCCCTATGCGAAAGTGAACGGCCAGATAATGAGCGGCGAAGATTCACAGGATCTTTTAAATAAGTTATATGATGAATTGAAATGATACGGGCCAAGCAAATAGCTTGATCTGTATCATTTTGACTTTCCACCTGTAATTATACAGAATACAGGTGATGAACATCTATTAAAAGGATTGCGAATTTTACCATGGAATCATTAATCTAGTCGTTACTTCCTGTTTTTCACTATTTCATACGTTTTCACTGTATAAATAGTTTAATATATGATAATTTATGGAAAAAGATAGACAGGAGGACGTCCATGAAAAAAATCATTCCTACCATTGTATCAGTCGTAACACTAGGTCTCGTCACTGGATTGCCTGTCCCCTTAGCCGAAGCCGAAGAATTCACCCCTTATTATGGAAATGGTCCAAGCTACATTCAACCAGATAACCTCTCCCACCTTTTCCCTGACCCTAATGTTTCTTTCAAGACCCCTGCCTTTAAACAAAACAAGATCGCCTTTACGAGCCAGGAAGAAATGTTTAATCATATCAAGTCCCTCGCCCATAAAAACAAGAACATCCAGGTCAAGACGATAGGTAAATCCACAGAAGGACGCGACATCCCGATGCTTCTTTTCAGCAAGGATTCAAAAAGACCGATTAAGGGTTCCCATAAACCATTGATTTGGATTCAAGGCCAGATCCATGGCAATGAACCCGCATCTGGTGAATCAACATTAGTCCTTGCACAATGGCTGGCTGAAGGCAAGCTTGGTGATGTCCTCGATAAAGTCAATGTTGCCATCGTTCCACGGGTCAATCCCGATGGCTCTTATTATTTCAAACGATTTACCGCAAATGACATGGATGCGAATAGGGACTACTTAAAAGTGGAATATCCTGAAGTACAGACGATTCATCAATCAATCGATGATTATGAACCGGAAGTCATTCTGGATGTACATGAATATACAGTGAATCCCGCCCCCCTGAAAAAGGTCGGAGCAAATGGATCGATCGCTTCCTATGATTTACTCATCTCCTCAGCCAAGAATTTAAATATTCCCGAACAGCTTCGAAAAGCATCCGATCAACTGCTTTTACCCAATGTTTTTAAAACATTGGAAAAAGAAAAGCTTTCCTATCACGATTACTATACACTGGCCACTTCTGATGATGGGGTCCTTACCGCCACAGAAGGAAGCACCGAAGCCCGGATTGGCCGAAACGCCCTCGGTTTGAAAAATACAATGACCTATTTAATCGAAACAAGGGGAATCAATATCGGCCGTACCGATTTTAAACGACGTGTTTTTGCACAAGCTACAGCACAGGCAGCCTTCATCAAAACGACAGCCGAACAGGCAAGTAAAGTTAAAAAGGCCGTTAAACAGGCAGATACGGAAATCGTGCAAAAAGGGCGAAGAGCAAATGATAACGATAAAATCGTCATCACCAGCGAAAATAAATTGGTTAAGGATCAAAAATTGACGGTAGTCGATTTAGCGAAAGCGAAAATGGTCGATGCCTCCATCGATTGGCTGGATTCAACCGATGCCTACCCTACCCTTGTCAGAGATCGTCCGACAGCCTATATCCTTCCGCCCGAATATAAAAATATCGCTGAAAAACTTCAGCTATTGGGAGTAGAAGTGAAAAGATTAAAAAAACCCATGAAGGTAGCTGTTGAAAGCTATAGGGTCAATGATATAAAAGTTTCCGCTGAACTGGAAAGCGGACATTCCACAAGGGAAGTCACGACCAACGTCACTTCAAAAACTCGGGATTTCCCAAAAGGAAGCTATGTTTTCGACATGGCTCAGCCTGATGCCAACTTCATCTCCCTTGCCCTCGAACCTGAAGGCATAGACAGCTACGTGACATTCAATTTCATCCCGGCTGCCAAAGGAAAAGAACTGCCGATTTACCGCTATATGCGGTCATCTTCCTTACCAGTTAAATGATGCATGGGATCTAAATGACGCTTTGGCAGCTTTCATTGCCAAAGCGTTTTTAGTTCCACCCCTCCTCTATTCATGTGGGACGATGCGCCTGACATGATTTCTTGAATGCAACGACAAGTTTTGAATATACATATAAACGGAAAATGTGTTTTTTGAGGAGGAAAGACATTGAACCAACATGTACAATCGGAAATCAATCGCCTTGTTCATCGCTTGAAACAAGACCAATCCGCTGATGGTTCGTGGAATTATCCCTTTGACACCGGGATAACAGCAGATGCCTATATGATCATATTATTGAAAATTCTAGATATGGAAGATACCCCTCTTATAGAGGCTTTAGTAAAAAGAATCGAAAGCAAGCAAACGGAAAACGGGTCATGGAAACTTTTCCAAGATGAGAAGGACGGCAATGTTACGGTTACGATCGAGGCTTACTATGGCCTTCTTTTTAGCGGACTCCGCAATAAGAATCATCCCCATATGAGGAAAGCCAAACAATTCATTCTTTCCAAGGGCGGCATCAAACAGGCCAAAATGTTAACGAAAATGATGCTTACCGTCACCGGACAATATCAATGGCCGCGCCTATTCCCCATTCCTCTCGAAGTGGTCTTACTGCCTCCGACCTTTTTCGTCAGCATTTATGATCTTTCCGTATATGGGCGGGTCAACATGATTCCATTGCTATTGCTTGGCCATAAAAAGTTTCAGATCACGACCCCGGACACGCCAAGTTTAAAAGATTTATTTCAAACAAGGGAGGACAGTTCCGAAGAGCAAGTGTGGGAAGAATACCGTACCGAAGAATATCGTTCCTTCTTCTCCAAACTTCAAACAGGCGTCAAAACCTTGATTGGATATCCGGATTATTTGCATTCCTTGGCCCTGGATTCAACGAAAAGGTTCATGCTCGACAGGCTGGAACCAGACGGGACACTGTACAATTATTTCGGCTCCACCTTTTTCATGATCTTTGCCCTCCTTTCAATTGGATATTCGAAAAGAGATCCAGTGATTCTAAAGGCCATTGCCGGTCTGAAGGGGATGGCCTGCTCCATTGAGGGACATACACATATCCAGTTCACGACGCCCCATGTTTGGAATACCTCCTTAATAAGCTACGCCCTTCAAGAAGCGGGAATGCCTTTCAAAGACAAAGCGGTCAAGGCGGCCAATCAGTACTTGCTGTCACGCCAGCATTATATGTATGGAGATTGGCTGATCCATAATCCTGACGCAATTCCTGGCGGCTGGGGGTTCTCGGATTTGAATACCATGAATCCGGATGTCGATGATACGACCGCCTCACTGCGGGCGCTGGCTAAGCAATTGCAAGCGAAACCGGATAATCGGGACAGCTGGCAGCGCGGTGTCGCCTTCACGATCTCCATGCAAAATGATGACGGTGGATTTCCAGCCTTCGAACGGAATAACGACCATAAATGGCTGCAGCTTCTTCCAATAGAGGGTTCTAAATATCTCCTGACCGACCCTTCCACCGCTGATCTGACAGGAAGGACGCTGGAATTCCTGGGGAACTATACAAATATGAAAAAGCCGGAAGAAGTCAGTAAAAGAGCGGTGGATTGGCTATTGGAAGACCAGAAGCGTGATGGCTCCTGGTATGGGCGCTGGGGCATCTGCTATCTATATGGCACTTGGTCTGCACTGACCGGCATGAAGGCAGCAGGGCAAGCCACTGGACATCCATCCATCCAAAAAGCCTTAACTTGGTTGAAGAAAATTCAAAATGAAGATGGCGGCTGGGGTGAATCTTGTTACAGTGATATCAAGCAACGATATATCCCCCTCGGAACTAGCACACTGACACATACAGCCTGGGCTGTGGATGCGTTGATATCGGCATCAGAAAAGCCGACAGCCGAGATTGAAAAAGGCATTGCCTATCTCATCCGTGCAGGTCAACAAGAAAGCTGGACCAATGATTATCCTGCAGGCCAGGGAATGGCAGATTTTTTGTATATCCATTATCATAGCTATCGTTATATTTATCCCCTTTTAGCCTTAAGTCATTACAATAAAAAATTCCTGGAGACTTAATCGCCAGTGTTTTTTCATATTAAAAGTGAATATGTGGATTATCTGTGGAAAAGTAGTGAATAACACCGGAAAGTTATCCACAATCCGAGGTTATCCACATTCATTTATCCGTAAAAGTGGCAAAAGCAAGAATTTTCCCATCAAATTTGTTGATTCATTCATTTCTGCTATGTAAAAATGACTTGTTTATACAGGTTTTGTGGATAGTTTGGGGATGATCACGATTATGTGAAAACTTTATCCAGTTTATCACTATAAAATTCTATCGCCTTAGCATAAGATTGTATTTCTCGATCCCTCGACGTTTCGGCAATGATCTTCAAAAGAGATTCCATCGCAAGATCATGTTGGCCCAAATTATAAAATGCCATGGCCCTGAATACCAATAAAGCCTTATCCCCAGGAAACTTCGCCAGCCCGGATTCAAATGTCCATCTTGATTTTTCATATTCCCCTATTGTGCGATATGTGCTCCCCAACTCGAGGTAGGCCCCTTTTGCATCGTCCTCCGGCAAACCTAATTCGAGTGCCGCTTCATAATAGGGGACCGCCGTTACCTCAAGTCCGAGAATATCCAAACTCCAGGCACACTGATACTGTATGACTGCATCGCCAGGGTTTTGTTTTGCCAGATCCATCAATAAACGATTGGATTTTTCGAATTCTTTCTTTTCCCTTAAGTACAGGGCCCTTTCCAAATTCCCCATAAACATTCCTCCATTGTATATGATTCCTTAATGCCCCTATTCGCGATTCTTCTTTTCAATTCCTTCTTATATATATAAACAGCCCATCTTTCAACAATGCTGAAGCCAGGAACTAATATGATCGTTAAGGAAGCGGGAGCTTCACTTCCCCACTGGCTTGGCAAATAAAAAAAGGATCTGCCACCCGGCAAATCCTTTCATACACTTCAATCTCCTTATATCATGGATTACTATCGACATGACATATGATTAATCATCCAATTGGTTTTTCAATACTTTTCCCGTGGTGGCATCCACCACCACATCATATTCCTTTAGTCCTTGTTTTATTTCCAGCTCGTACACAAGGGTGCCATTCTCTGAATCCAGCTCCATATCCGTTACTTGACCATCCACCGCTTTCAAGGCAATCTTTTCAGCTTGATCACTGCTGACTTTTGCAGTTTCCACGGCTTGTTGTGTGCTCATATCCTCATCATCACCGTCTTCCATCTCCTGAGAAAGAATCTCTCCTTTTTCAGCATCAACGTCAACGTCCTGATAGCCTTCTTTCGTTTTTACGGTCATCTCATAGGTCATCGGCTGGTCCCAATCCTTTTCAAATTGAGTAACTTCCCCGCCTAGTTTTTCTGAAATCATTTTGACAGCCTCATCCTCGGATAGGTTCCCCTTATTGACTGCATATACCGCCGTTCCAGCAGCACCGCCGAAAAGCAATACAGACGCTATGGACACTGTCATGATTACCTTTTTCCTTTGAATGATACCTTCTTTAATCGTACTCCACTGTTTTTTCATGAATGATTCCTCCTTTAAGTTGTTACCTTTATAATAAGCACCCTTCATGAAATGAACATGAGCGTTAGATTAGAATTTGATGAGAAAGAGTAAGAGTCACCAACGTTCCCTCTCCCACCTCGCTTTGAATCTCCAATTTACCGTCGAATGACTCTACAAGCGTCCGGGCAATGGATAGCCCGAGCCCATTGCCTCCCGTTTTCCTTGCCCTTGATGAATCAACGCGATAAAAACGGTCAAATACATGTGGGAGATGTTCTGGTGATATCCCTCCGCCGTGATCTTTCACACCGATGACAATTTCATTATCCTGCCGTTTTATCATGATCTGTATACTTGATTCACTATATTTCATTGCATTGTCCAATAGGATGACAATTACCTGTTCAAGCTTACTGGAAATGGTCATTGCATAGATTTCCTTAAACTCTGACTCTATCGTTATTTCACGATTTCCCGTCCTTCTGAATGTTTGGGCAATCCCTTCACAAAACGAAATGAGTTCTATTTTTCCTTCCACATCTTCTGAAGGTTCCGTTTGGGAAGCAGACTGCAGAAGATGTTCCGTCAGCTTTTTCATCCGGACGGCTTCATGATGGATTGCCTCCACTGCCTCTTCCTGAATAGCCTGATCCTTCATTCCCCAGCGTTTCAATAGAGAGGAGTAGCTTTCGATTACCGTAATCGGTGTTTTCAATTCATGTGAGGCATCTGAAAGGAATTGCTGCTGTTGGTTATAATTCCGCTCCAGCCTTTCCATCATCCTGTTGAATGCCGCTCCCATCACCTGCAGCTCGTCCTTTGATTGATCCGATAGCGGTATCCGTTTGAATTCCCCGCTTTTCTCAATATCCTTCATCGTTCCGCTCATGACCGATATCGGTTTGAGGATCAGGTTGGCCAGCCACTTACCGGCAAGTATCGATAACAGAATGACAAAAAGGGATGCACCGCCCAAAACGAGGGCAAGCGTCGATAAATTATCAAGAAGGGTATCCTGCGGCTGTGTGACCTCGATCATCCCCAGTTTCTTCCCCTCATCAGGATAAGGATAACGGTAGGTCAATACATATTCACCGTCAGCTTTGGCAAAATCATATCCTTTCTCGTTAATGGATTTAACCGCAAGCCCCTTGAGGTCCTCTTCATCCGTAAATGATTTTACCAGCCTTCCATCCATGTCGAATATCCGCACCATTCCATCGTCCGGGATATACGGCTCCATTAAATCGGAATCACCGGAAATCAAATCTTTCGTCAGGATATTTTCTTCGATTAATGAAGCTTGATCTTCAAGCAGATCCCGTTCCCTCTCTAACGATATCCAAAGGAAGGCGATTAAAACGATGATACTCAACAATATGAGCATGACGCTTAAAAAAAGACTGGAATACGATTGGATTTTCGTCCGAATCTTCATACGGGCTCCTTCAGGCTGTAACCCACCCCGCGGTAAGTATGGATGAGCTGCAGCTCAAAGGGATAATCTATCTTTTTGCGCAAATAACGGATATACACATCAACCACATTCGTATCCCCTGCAAAGTCATATCCCCATACATGTGTGAGGATTTGCTCCCTTGAAAGTACTTGATTTTTATTTTGCAAAAGATAAACCAGCAAATCGAATTCACGTGAAGTCAGCTCAATCCTATTGCCTTGCCTGTGAATGTCCCTAGTACCAAGGTTCAGCTTCAGATCATGGATCTTTAATTCATCCGCTTCCCCTTCTGATTGACTCTCCCTTACATGGGTACGAAAACAAGCACGGATCCGTGCCAGCAGCTCTTCAATTTCAAACGGCTTCGTTACATAATCATTCGCGCCATGGTCCAGGCCGTTCACCTTGTCTGGCACAGCATCCCTTGCGGTCAGAAGGATGACCGGTGTCGATCCATTCTTTTTCCGGTAACGCCTTAGTACCTCTATGCCATTCAACTCGGGCAGCATTACATCCAATAAGATTAAATCCCACTCTTCGGCTTCCGCCCTTTCCAGACCTGCCTTTCCCGTAAAAGCCGATTCTGTTTGATAACCCTCATGATTAAGTTCCAGCTGAAGGACCCTCGCTATTTTTTCTTCATCTTCTATTATTAAAATTCTCTTATTCATGATCATCACCACCTACCCCTTAGTGTACTGAAGAAATATGAAAATATCATGAGAAATTGACCCCTCCGCATAAAATAATGAATTTAATTTTTGTACCTTTAAAAGGACAATAAAAAGAACCGGATGTGATAACACACCCGATCCATTTCATTCACCGTTCCAATGCTGGCCAATGAATTCATCGCGTCCCGATTTCGCACGGTCCGCTTTATAATCATCTTTGTTTTTTTTATGATAGCCTTGATGGTATTCTTCGGCAGGGTAAAAGGTTTGGGCCGGAAGGATTTCCGTTACGATTGGTTTTTGGAACTTCCCGCTGGCTGCTACCTTTTCTTTCGCTTCAAGGGCCAGTTTTTCTTGAGCTTCATCATGATAGAAGATGGCCGTCCGATATTGGCTTCCTCTGTCATGGAATTGACCGCCATCGTCGGTTGGATCGATTTGCTGCCAATATAATTCCAGCAATCTTTCATAAGGAAATAACTGAGGATCGAAAGTGATTTCCACGACTTCATAATGCCCCGTAGTTCCCGTCTTCACTTCCTCGTAAGTCGGGTTTTCAACATGTCCTCCCGTATAACCGGATATGATTCCCCCAATCCCCGGTTGTTCTTCAAATGGTGTCACCATGCACCAGAAACAGCCTCCAGCAAATGTAGCCTTTTGCATAATGGTCATCCTCTTTCCTTATGTAATAGAAATTAATATACCATATTTCAATCCTGACACTGTGCTTTTTTGATTTGCGAAGCCTCCAGGGATTTACGCTTTGTTCAATCTTTTGACCAGCCCTTTTCCTTGAATCTTACGATCGCTTCAACGCGGTTGCTTACATCCAATTTATCAAGGATGACTGATATATAATTACGGACCGTTCCATTGGTCAGATAAAGCTGGCTTGCGATTTCCTTTGTGGTCTTACCATCTGCGATCAATTTGAGCACCTGGCTCTCTCTTTCAGTCAAAGGGTTTTCTTCTTCGAAAGCCATATCCACCAGCTCGGGAGCATAAATGCGCCGCCCATCCATGATGACACGGATCGAGTTCGCCAGTTCCTCACTAGGGCTATCCTTGAGAAGATATCCGCCTACCTCGGCCTTTCTTGCTCTTTCAAAATACCCAGGACGTGCAAAGGTGGTCAAAATGATGACTTTGCATTGGTGGCCCTGATCCTTGATCTCCTCCGCTACATCTAGCCCGGTTTTAACTGGCATTTCAATATCGGTTATGCAGATATCCGGCTTTAATTGATTGACGAGATTCATTGCTTCTTCCCCATTGCTCGCTTTTCCGACAACTTCCATGTCACTTTCCAAATCAAGGATGGAACCTAGCGCACCAAGCAGCATCCGCTGATCTTCGGCAATTACGATTCGAATCAAGGTTAATCCCACCTATCCATTATTTTTTATAGCATTCGGAACCCTTATATACAGTGTCGTTCCATCTGTTGATCTAATATCCAGGCTGCCATTAACGAATTCGAGCCTTTCTTTCATTCCTTGAAGTCCATTTCCTTTAATATACTCTGATCGATGTGAAAGTCCCACTCCATTATCCTGTACTGTGATCGTCACCCCTGTTTGTAATTCTTCGATGACGATATTACAGCAGTCCGCACCGCTATGCTTGACGATATTGGTCACAGCTTCCTTCAAGCACATGCTCAAAACCGTTTCAACAAGCAATGGGGTATCTCTCAATTCCGTGGTGCCTTCCAAATTGAATTCTATCTCTGCGGCTTTCAATATTTGCTTGACCCGGATGATTTCATCGCTTAGCTTCGCCCCACGCATTTCCGACACCATTTCACGTACTTCCTTGAGTGCCGTCCTCGCCGTTTGACGAATATCCTTGATTTCCTTCTTGGCTGTCTCCGGATTCAAATCGATCAATTTCCCTGCAAGGTCACTTTTCAAGCCAATCAAAGACAGCTTTTGTCCAAGTGTATCATGTAAGTCACGGGCAATCCGCTGACGTTCTTCCATTTTGCCAAGCTCTGATATTCGTTTATGGGCGTCCTCCAATTGTTCTTCCAGCATACCCCGTTTGTTCCGATTATACGTGTTGAAAGGGAGAAGGATCACGCCTACGACACAAATGAGCATAAAGGGAAATTGCGAAAAGAAGGTAGGGTCTTTCATGATGAAGCCAATATTGACAGACACGATGGTTGCCAATAGCTGGATTGAATATAATACGAAAAAGCCAACCTTATTTTGAACATTCCCAATAAAGAATGCCAAAAAGAGTGAAAAGTAAATGTAGCTGAAAAATATGGTCATCGATATGGAAATGATTATTTGTATCGCCGTCCACACGTATACGGGCCATCCCTTCGAAACGAATGAGAGACCATATGATATGAAAAACAAAATGATCATGACGATTCCAAAGACTATCTCCAACATCGAAGAGGATTTGAAGATGAAATAAAAAGGAAGGATACAAAAAATGATCCAGACATAAGGGCTCAGCCCTGTGTTTTTCGGAAAGATATGATACCAACTTTGCATGGCGCCGCCTCTATTTCTTTTTACCCTAGTATATACTAAGGAGTTTCATCAAAAAACCATCCAATGGGAATCGAATGGTTTTTTGATGAACTATTTATTTTTCTTGCAGACTTGGACGTTTATTATTGATTTCCATCTTAGACTTTGTTTCATTTAGACGTTCCTTAATCTCTTTAAAACTTACAAACGTCTTGTTTTCCCCATCATAAAGGCGAAAGCGAAGCGATTTTAAACTTGAACTAAGGGTGATTGTCGTTGCCTGCTGCAATGGCAGGGTGGAATCATGGACTTTTTCCAAGTTATAGTTTGGCACTCTTGGACTAAGGTGATGCACGTGGTGGAAACCGATATTACCGGTTACCCATTGCAAAACCTTTGGAAGTTTATAATAAGAACTTCCATCAATGGCAGCCTTCACGTAATCCCATTCAGATTCCTCTTCAAAATAAGAATCTTCGAACTGATGCTGTACATAAAACAGCCAGATGCCCAGTGATCCCGTTACAAAAAGCATCGGTACCTGAATCATCAGGAATGCCTGCCATCCGATAGCCAAGCATAAAAGACCATAAATTGCCACGATTGCAGCATTTGTCAAATACGTATTCATCCGTTCTTTCTTTTTAGCGCCCTTTTTATTCAGACGGTTGGATACAAGAAATAGATAAAATGGACCCAATCCAAACATGACGATCGGATTTCTATATAAACGGTAAGCAAGACGCCCCCAGAATGAAGCGGCGATATATTCATCAACGGTCATGATCCAAATATCCCCTGTACCGCGTTTGTTTAAATTACTGCTTGTTGCATGATGTATGGAGTGGCTATGCTTCCATTGCTCATACGGAAATAATGTAACGATCCCACTGATTGTACCCAGGACGCTATTCGCTTTCCTGCTTTTGAAAAACGATTGATGGCAGCAATCATGGAAAATGATGAAAATCCTGACTACGAATCCAGAAGCAAGGACGGCCAATGCAAGTGTCAGCCAGTATGAAATGGTTAAGCTTTGATAAGCTAAAAACCATAACAGGAAAAATGGCGGAAATGTATTTATGAGCTGTTTCACGCTTGATTTAGTACTGGATTTTTCAAAAGGGGCAATATCTTTTCTCAATTGTTTTTGATTATGGTTACTCATGGTTTCCTCCTCTTAAAATATATGGAGTGTTTGAATGCATTAATTCGAAAAAATATGTCGGCATCTCTGCTTTAAGTATAAGATTAATAATCGACTTTCTATAGTCATAAACGTCAAATACCTGCCATGACACTTGTCATATACTTGTCTGCATCAAAACTTTTCACACGTATTTTTTCCTCATTCATCATTTTTAAACTGCAAAAAAACGTGAATTTCCCATCAATCCGATTCCAAGAAATCGCCTGCATTTATGCGATCAAATAAAAAAAGATCCGCCTTTGGCGAACCCATTATATCTTGATGGCATAAACCCGTTCAGGTCGTCCTACCGTGCCATATGTTAAATCGGCATCAATTTTTTCCTCTGACATCAAGTGCTCCAGATACCGCCTTGCCGTTGTCCTGCTCACCCCGATTTCCTTCGCCACTATTTCCGCAGTTAACCCCGAGGAAGATTTCCCCAACACAACCATCACCTTCTCCAAAGTCATCCGATCGATTCCTTTTGGCAGTGAAGTTTGTTCCCTCTCTTTTTCTTTCATTTCCTTTCGCAAAAGCTTGTCCACCTGTTGCTGCGTTACGGGAAAATTGCCCTTTTCCAATTCAGACAGTTTAATGTGATACTCTTGATACCTGTGTAACGACTGCTTGAAACGTTCAAATGCAACAGGCTTGATTATATAATCAAATATGCCGATCTTGATGGCTTCCTGGACTTTTTCGATTTCTTTAGCCGCCGTTATCATGATGACATCCATTTGTTTGCTTTGCTGCTTGATTTCTTTCAGGATATCGAGCCCATTCATATCCGGAAAATACATATCGAGCAGCAATAGATCCGGCTGCATGATTTCAATGAAGCTTTTAGCCTCGTCATAGCTTGAAGCGATCCCGATCGTTTGAAACCCCTCAAGCTTTTCGATGAATAGCTTTTGTATCTCGGCAATCCGCAGGTCATCCTCGACGATCAGAACTTCTATAGCGCGATGGCCCATCATTTAATCCCCCTCTGTCTTTTGGTATAGCTACGGTAAAGATCGTATATTCCCCTTCTTTCGTCGAAAAAGTGATATAACCCCCTAAACCATCAATTGCTTCCTGAACAAGGCTCAAACCTATACCTGAATTGGTTTGATGGCTTTTCGTCGTAAAACCGTTCCGGAAAATCAGTTCGGTAACCTCTGAGCTCATCCCTTTTCCATTATCTTCTACCTCTATGATCAACTCTTTACCCAAGTCCGTGACGAACAACGATACCCTTTTTTCCTCCCTTTCGTTTTCCCGTACAGCTTCGAAGGCATTATTGATGAGATTGCCGATGATCGTCACTAATAAATCCCGATCTATTTCGGACGGAATATCTTTAAAACTGCTTTCTCTATCGATGGTAAAATCAATTTTCAGTTCGCTGGCTAAACTTACCTTCCCTAAGATGAACCCCGCAATGATCGGATCGGGCACTTCCTTCATCAGAAAGTGAAGGAAGCCCTGGGTCACATCGACTTCCTTCGATATGAAATCCATCGCTTCTTTATATGAACCAAGTTGAATCAAGCCCAGCAGTGTATAAAGCCGATTGGAATATTCATGTGTCTGGGCCCTAAGCCCTTCTGCATACGCCTTTACATGTGACAGTTCTTGAAGGAGATTGGATAGCTCCGATTTATTTCTCAAACTTGCAACGGCACCGATGATTTCCCCCTGTCCATTCAAAATGGGGATCCGGCTTGCCAAAAAAACTTCACCGTCAATCATGAATTCCTGATCATATTCGGCCCGTGCCGTGCTTACTACATCAAGTAAATGTGTATGCGTTATGACTTCTTCGATTTTTTGTCCGCGAAGCATGACGTCTTTAGGAATATGAAGGATTTTATGCGCCGTTTCATTGACGACCGTGATTTTCCCATGAACATCAATGGCAATGATGCCTTCATGAATGGATTCCAAAATGGCATGCTTCTCTTGAAACATCCAGGCGATCTCTTTCGGCTCCAGACCCAATATCGCCTTTTTTATATTGAATGAAATGAAAAAGGCCACCAACAAACCGCCGATTAATATAAAAGAGATGATCAAGACGATCTTTCTTTGTATACTGGACACTTCTTTTTCAATATCATCCTGTAGGTAGCCAACGGAGACGACACCAATGACCTTTTCATTGGCGATTATCGGGGATTTCCCCCTTATGGAAGGTCCCAATGTGCCAGTGGACTCCGTGATGATGGATTTCCCATCCCAAACCTCGGCGTTATCTCCCCCAACCATTTTCTTTCCGATCAAGTCGGGATTTGGATGGGACAGCCGTGTTTCATTCTCATCTCCTATTACTATGAATTCCGCATCGATCTGCCTGCGAATTCTTTCCGCGATGGGCTGGATGATTACAGAAGGATGATCCGTTCGAAAAGCTTGTTTAATTTCAGGCAGCAAAGAAATGGTCTGGGCAACCGACAATGCTTTTTCCCCTGTTTCCTGCTTCAGGTTATTTTCCAGGATATTTATGAAAATAACTTCAAAGATTCCACCCATTAAGATGATTAACGTACAGATGCCCAGCATCAACTTGGTGTGTAAACGCATTCAATCACCTCTACTTACATCATATAAAAAATAACCCCTTTAAAAAAGGGGTTATTTCGCAACATTCAGAAAATATCGATTAACCTTCAATATTGATGACAACATCCTTCCCTCTCTTCTTAAGTAAAACCGGAATGAGCAGCCATAATGCCGTTACGATCAAGAAGGTCAGCGAAAGCGGCCGAGTGAAAAACAAACTGTAATCCCCATCGGATATCGTCAGTGCCCTGCGCATATTGTTTTCTATCATCGGCCCTAAAACCAGGCCTAATACCAACGGGGCGATTGGATAATCATTTTTACTTAAGAAGTATCCCAAGACCCCGCACCCTAGTAATAGCAATAAATCATAAGTCGATACTTGTACCGCGTAAACACCAAAAATGGAAATCGCGATAATGATCGGAATCAAATATTTCTTTGGCGTTTCAATGATTTTCGCAAATACCTTAACGAGCGGGAGATTAAGGATGAGGAGCATCAGATTCCCGATGAACATACTGGCGATAAGTCCCCAAGCCACCTGGGGATGGTCCTCGAATAATAATGGACCTGGCTGAACATTGTACATCATGAGCGCCCCCATTAAAATCGCCGTCGTACCGGAACCCGGAATTCCCAGCGTCAATAATGGTATCATCGCTCCGCCAGAAGCCGCGTTATTGGCCGTTTCAGGACCAGCCACACCAGCGATCGCCCCTGTACCGAATCTACCAGGTTTTTTTGAAATCCGTTTTTCCATAAGGTATGAGAAGAAGGAAGCAAGAGTGGCCCCTGCACCCGGCAGGATTCCTACAAAGAAACCTAAGAGCGATCCCCTCGCAATCGGCCCCGCAGATTCCTTGAATTCTTCTTTGGAAGGAATCAAATTATTGATCTTTGCGATTTCCCCATCATCCTCGTCCTTTTCCAAGATTGTCTTGAATACTTCCCCAAGGGCGAATAGACCAACAGCGATCGTCAGGAATTCGACCCCTTGATACAGCCAAGGAATGTCGAATGTAAAACGGGCGATCCCGGAAACATTATCAATGCCTATCGTCCCGATCAACAAACCGCAAACCGTCATGATCAGTGCCTTGGTTACGGATTTTCCCGCAAGGCCGCTGACTGCCGCCAACCCTAGAAGCATGAGTGAAAAATACTCCGCCGGACCGAATTTAATGGCAATCGTCGATAATGGCTGAGCCAAGGCAATCATGGCGATAAGGGTGACGATCCCTCCGACGAAGGAACCGATCGCCGAAATGGATAAAGCACTCCCCGCTCTTCCCTTCTTGGCCATTTGGTAGCCATCCAATGTGGTGACGACAGAGGAAGATTCGCCAGGTGTATTCAATAGGATTGAAGTTGTCGATCCTCCATACATCGCTCCATAATAAACACCTGCAAGTAAAATGATGGCGCTTGTTGCCGCTTGCTCTGGAGGAAGTCCACCTGTAATTGAAGCGGTTACCGGAATTAAAAGAGCCACACCGCTCATCGGCCCGATCCCCGGCAAAACGCCGACCGCCGTACCGATCAATACTCCGACAAATGCAAATAGTATGTTATACCAAGTTAGTGCCGTTTCAAATCCATGCATTAAATAATCAAAAGTGCCCACTTCACATCCCCCTTCCTTTTATGAAAACCAGATTGGCCAACCCGGCAGTGTTCCCTTTAACACATTCACGAATAAATAATAGATGATTCCGGAAAAACCTGCGGAAATGATCAGCGATGTCACCCACTTATTCCGTTCCATCGTTTGAAAGCAAACAAACAAAAACAGAAAGGTCGTAATGACATATCCTATCGTTTCCAACGTCAAAACATAAATCAAGGTGGAGAGCAGAATGATGATAAAAGGCTTATATTGCAGCTTTTCCTTACGTGATTCCTGCCCCTTGCCCCGAAATGCCTCATAGAACAGGCGAATACTTAAAAGAGAAAGAACGAGCCCCAATACAAAAGGGAAAATGTCCGGTCCTACCGAACTTCCATAAGAAGAACTGGCCAGTTTCCTGCTTCCTATCATAAACAGCACTCCGACAGCCAGAAAGGCTGCAGAAGCAAAGCGATCAAATTTAACATCCATCACAATCCCCCCATTTCAGAAAATAAGAAGAAGGTGAAAGCACCCCCTTCTTCCCGATTATTTTTCCATGCCTAAAGCTTTCAATAATTGCTGCACCTGTTTCTCCTGTTCTACTAAAAACTTGCTGAATTCTTCACTATTTTTATATTCTTGTTCCCATCCCTGCACTTCCACTTCCTTTTTCCATTCAGAAGTTTCAACTAGCTTCTCAATGGTTCCGTCCCAAAAGGTTTTCGCTTCACCAGACATATTCTGAGGTCCAAAAACGCCTCTCCAAATCGTGAATTCAGCATCGACCCCTTGTTCCTTTGCTGTCGGTATGTCTTTAAGATCCCCACCTAAACGTTCATTCGAGGTTACGGCCAACACTCTAATCTTTCCTGCTTTTAAAAATTCCCTGACACTGGATGCATCCGTTCCGATCACATCCGCATTTCCGCCAAGCAATGCCGTAATCGCTTCCCCGCCACCGTCGTAAGAAACGTATTTAAGTTCGGTTGGATTCAAGCCATATTCATAGGCTGGAAGAATGGAAATCAAATGATCCATGGATCCCGGTGCCGATCCCCCTGCAAAGGTCAGCTTACGCGGATCTTTCTTCACCGCTTCAAGCACTGATTTCAAATCCTTGAATTCAGAATCCGCCTTTACCACTATCGCCCCATAATCCTTTGTCAGCTGCGCCAAAGGAGTCGTATTTTTATATCCATAAGGACTGTTGCCTTCTTTTTTAAGGTTATTGATGATGACAGGCGGTGAATTAACGAACAGCATGTCATTATTATCCGCTTGCTGTGTTGCATAATCCGCCATGAAGACAGCGCCCCCGCCGCCGGGTTTGTTTTCTACGGTCAATGGCTGGTTCACCAATTTCGTCTCACCCAAGACCTTTGTAAATGAACGGGCCGTTAAATCCCATCCCCCGCCTGCACCCGAAGGAGCAACGACCGTTATCGCTTTTTTCGGATAACCTGTATCTTCTTTCTTTTCTCCTGATGTCCCCGAACTGCTGCATGCACCTAAACTTAATGCTAACGAACCTGCCAATAGTACCGCTGATATCTTTTTACGAGAAAACATAGTAATCCCCCTTTTGAAAGCGTTTTCTTAATTCTACAAAAATATCTTCGCTTTCAATGATTGCCCAACTAAAATGCATAAATTCCAAAACCTTCATATTGTTCATAAAGTTTTATCGCAGGAAAAGGGGAAAAGACTGCTCCTTCAGAGCAGTCCCAGTTTGCAGACAAAAGGGGTTCTATCTAAATGAAATAAAATGATTGAGACTCCTGCGGTAAAAGCGTGTCCAAGGGAGACCCCGCAGGCGTAAAGAACGCCGCGGAAAGCGCGGTTCGATTTTACAAATACTTCAAACTGCAGACAAACTTTTGAGCAGCCCTGCTAGAATAGTATTTTTGATAGATACACGACCATCGTTACCGTTATGCTGCTGAATAAAGTCGACATCAAAACCGCCTGTGCCGCATACTCCGGATGGTTGTCATATTCCAAAGCGAATAATGCGCTGTTTCTGGATGTGGGAAATGAGCTTGCGATAAACAACCCTTGGGCGACAGTCCCTTCCAAGCCCAGCATGAGAATGATCAGGAAGGCGATGGATGGTGAGAGTATTAAACGCCCCGCCAAGCTAAGGATAAGCGGAAGCGGGAAATGCGTTATTTTCAAATAGGCACTCTGTGCACCTAATGTAATCAATGCAATGGCTATGAAGGCACTCGCGATATTATCAATCGGGGTCCATAAGAACAGAGGGATTTCGAAAGAAACGGAATGTAATATTAAACCAAGCAATAAAGCATAAATGACGGGGTTCTTCAAGAACTCGCGAATGGCACCCTTCGCACTTTTTGTATGGACGGAAACAGAATTCATCAATCCATAGGTATAGGTCAACAGGTTTTGAAAAATGATCACGATGACTTGGATCGACAGGCCAAGGGGGTTTCCATTAAAAACCATCTGACTGACAGGTAACCCGAAATTGGCCGAGTTATTCAGGACTACACTATTTTTAAACGTGGCCGAAAGACTTTGATCAAACCTGGCTAGTTTTGCTACCACTGTACTCACGATGATGAGACTTACTGCTTGAAGAGCAAGGAAGCTGAATATCTGGACGATCATCCCCCCGCCCAATTTGCTTTGATAGATATTGACAAAGCTAATGGCGGGCATGAGCAGGAAGTGATTCAATTTAGACAGCGTATTCATATCCAACTTGAATTTACGATGCAGAATGGCCCCCGCCCCTATAAGGAAAAAAACCGGTACAATGACATTCAATACGATCAGAAACAGGACACTCACTTGACTTCCTCTCCATTCCTTAGGCAAATTCCTGATGATTTACATCTCCCATCTATCATAATGCCGGGATGACCATAATTAAAATACCAATAAATTATCGTTATCCATTCAAAAAAGGAATGATAAAAAAGCACAGAGGTTTCTGCGCTTCCCGTTAAATATCCCTCATGAAATCGACGCCTTTGACAAATTCGACAAACTCTTTGACCAGTTTTAATTCCAGCGACTTTCCATGATATAACATCCACGTATTCCTGATAAGGGGATTACCTTGCTTGTCCTTAAGGTCCATTTGACGGAGGTTTTGGTCTTTCTCCAATAAAACACTGGGGAGGATGCCATATCCCAGGCCATTCCTGACCATTTCCTTGCATGTATCCCCTTTGTCCACTTCCATACCCACCAAAGGAGGTCCGGAAAAATTGTCTCTCCACCAATTATCGATCATTGTTTTCAAAAGGGCATCTGTCCCATAATCGATCCTCGGCAGGAAAGGCAGGTTCCGGACATCGATTTCTTCCTTGGAAGCAATACAAATGGTTTCCTCAAAAAGATGATGCCTTGATCCTGACCATTGATAGTCCCCCCGAACAATCCCGACATGCACTTCTTCCTTATAAATGAGGTCCAGCACTTCTTTACTCCAGCCAGTTGTCACATGGAAATCCACTTTAGGAAATCGCTCACGAAATATTTTCAGCAGGCCTGGCAACTTATGCAGCGTAATATAGTTGGAAACACCCAGCCGTAATGTTCCACTGATCTCCTGACCCATATTGGATGCTGTCTCTTTTATCTGCCGGAGCCTGATCAGCATCTCATCTGCACAGATGGCCAAATATTCACCTTGAGGGGTGAACTGCACTCCCCTAGTTCCCCGCTCCACAATCTTCAGATTGAATTCCTTCTCCATTTGTTGAATCCGTTTCGTTAAAGAAGGTTGCGAGATATATAAACTTTGCGCCGTTTTAGTAATATTCCTGTGTTCATGCAACACCTTTAAAATATGCCAATCCCTTTCGTTCATAACCCTTCCCCCGATACGAATTCCCTTGAATGTTTTATAAAAACTGTACCATAAATGGCCTGTTGGATATATCCTTTTACAAAGACAAAAAAGCCCAGGCCAAACCGGCAGGACTTTCCGATAAGCATCCTTCCAGCGAAGGATGCTCAGTCATTCAATAGAATTCTTTCAGGACATGTGTAGATATTCAGTGAATCATTGCGAATGAACCCGACCGTCGTGATTCCCAATCCTTCAGCCAACTCCAAAGCCAATTCGGTTGGAGCGGATTTCGAGAGTATCAGTTCACAGCCGATTTTCGCCACTTTCAAGAGAATTTCCGATGAAATCCGGCCGCTGAACACGATAGCCTTCCCTTCCATCGAAATGCCATTTTTCAAGCAATGGCCGTATATTTTGTCCAAGGCATTATGCCTTCCGATGTCCATCCTGCTTAATACGAGGCCATTGGCATCACATAAAGCGGCATTGTGGACTCCGCCCGTGTTCTGGAAGGTGACAGCAGAATTTTGTAAATCCTTCATCAAGCGGAAGCAGTCATCAGGAGTCAGTTTCACCGAAACATCATCCATTTTCTTGGCAGTCAATGCATCATTTACAAAGACGAAACCTTGTCTGCTCATTCCGCAGCATGATGTAATATACCGCTTATTTTGAAAGTCCTGGAAGTAGGGATTCACTTTATCCGTCTTCACATGAACAAAGCCTTCTTTTTCCTGGACCCAGATTTCTTTTATCTCATCATATTTTTTGATGATTCCTTCCGAAGCCAAATAACCAATCACCATATCCTCGATGTATTCAGGTGTACAAACCATCGTGACGAATTCCTGGCCATTTATTTTGACAGTAACGGGATGCTCCGTTACGATCGCATCTTCCGTCCGCTCGATGTTACCTTTGGTTATCCGGATGATGTCCCTCTTGATTTCAATCGCTTTCATGTTCCCACTCCTTTTACTATCCAGGAGCCAATTGACCAATATGTAGGAGCATGGTCAATGCCCGTTGAGTTTGTCCGCTATATTCTTATCAAATACGAATACGGAAATCGCTATATTCTCTTTGATTTTGATGTCCGAAAACAAATGGAGCAGTTTAGCTCCAACCAGATCTTCCATTCCATCAGGAGGACTCTCCGAATACACATCCTGAACCATTTTGGTTCGTGCAGAATGGACCATATCCCTTCCTTCCTCCGATCTTGATATGAACATTTCCGTAGGAGTCAAATTCCCATATAACGTAGAAACGGCCATATTTTCCACGAAAACCGTGTGTATGCGTTCTGGTCCTTTACCGAATAGTTCCTTGCGCAGCTTACGAATCATATCATTGAATTCATGGATAACTTTTGACACCGTTGCGTCACTCCATTTCAAGAAAAATTAAGTTCTCAATTTTCTTATCATAAATCAACGCGAAGAAAAACGAAAGGGATTTGGGAATGATACCCTCTTTCCAGGATTGTTTCTTTTCATAATAAAAGGTATAATATCAATGATGAAAGTTGGGAGCATGATAGTGTACTGTTGTGTCCTATCTTTTTTAAAATTATCCATTATGGTATGGATTGGTATATTGGCAAGCTTTGCTATTAAACTATTCCACCATGACCTACATTTCCGTTCAGAGAAGGAGGTGTAATCATGGTGGTTTTTTTGCGTCTTTTTGGCTATAAAAGGGGGAAATATAATGAGCGATTCAAACATCACCATCACAATCAACGGGAAGGCTTATACCGCTAATGAAGGTGCGACAATACTGGAGGTCATCAACCAAAATGAGATGGCTCACCCACAGATTTGTTATGTTCCTGAAGTGGATCCGATCCAAACATGCGACACATGCATCGTCGAAGTTAATGGGAAACTCGTCCGGTCATGTTCGACAAAAGCAGTGAGCGGCATGGATATAGCCTTGGACTCAAGCAAGGCAAAAGAAGCCCAAACCGAGGCCATGGACCGGATACTGGAAAACCATTCTTTATACTGTACTGTATGTGATAATAATAACGGAAATTGCAAACTACATAACACAGCAGAATTAATGGAAATTGAACACCAAAAATATCCTTATACACCGAAAGTGGAATTGGGTGCCGTCGATATGTCCCATCCATTTTACCGCTATGATGCCAATCAATGCATCGCATGCGGGCAATGTGTTGAAGTGTGCCAAAACCTTCAGGTCAACGAGACGCTGTCCATCGACTGGGAAGCAGAACGCCCTCGGGTAATCTGGGATGAAGGAACGGAAATCAATAACTCATCTTGTGTAGGCTGTGGACAGTGTGTAACGATTTGTCCATGTAATGCATTAATGGAAAAATCGATGCTTGGCGAAGCTGGTTTCATGTCAGGCTTGAAAAACGATATGCTGGAACCAATGATAGACCTTGTCAAAGAAGTGGAACCTGGATACAGCGGGATTTTTGCCATTTCGGAGATTGAAGCGGCAATGCGAGAGACACGGACGAAGAAGACAAAAACGGTCTGTACGTTCTGTGGGGTAGGATGCACATTCGAAGTCTGGACAAAAGGCCGTAAAATCCTTAAAGTCCAACCTACTCATGAAGCACCCGTCAATGCGATATCAACATGTGTCAAAGGGAAATTCGGTTGGGACTTCGTAAACTCGGAAGAACGTTTGACAAAGCCCCTGATTCGGAAAAACGGAAGATTCGTTGAATCAAGCTGGGATGAAGCACTTGATTTGGTTGCTTCCAGACTGGCTTCGATCAAACAGCAATACGGCGGAAATTCAGTAGGCTTCATTTCCTCATCCAAGATTACGAATGAAGAAAACTATGTCATTCAAAAACTGGCACGGCAAATGTTCGAAACGAATAACGTCGACAACTGCTCGCGTTACTGTCAATCTCCGGCAACAGACGGACTGTTCCGTACAGTCGGCATGGGCGGAGATGCTGGTACGATCAAGGATATCGCCGCAGCAGGACTTGTCATCATCGTTGGGGCCAACCCGGCAGAAGGACATCCCGTACTGGCGACACGCGTTAAACGGGCACACAAGCTTCACGGACAAAAACTGATTGTAGCTGACATCCGCAAAAACGAAATGGCCGAACGTTCCGACATCCATATCAGCCCAAAACAAGGAACGGATCAAGTTTGGTTGATGGCGGTTACAAAATATATGATCGATCAAGGCTGGCATGATCAAGAATTCATCAATGAAAATGTTAACTTCTTCGACGATTATAAAGAAGTACTTGAAAAATATACCCTGGAATATGCAGAAACACACACAGGCATTTCAAGAGAAACATTGATCCAAATAGCTGAGACCATTCGCGATGCAGACGGAACATGCATTCTTTGGGGAATGGGCGTTACACAAAACACCGGTGCTTCCGATACTTCGGCGGCAATTTCCAACCTGCTATTGGCTACGGGTAACTACCGTCGTCCAGGAGCGGGAGCCTATCCGCTTCGCGGCCATAACAATGTACAGGGCGCTTGCGATATGGGTACACTTCCAACATGGCTTCCAGGATATCAGCATGTTACCGATGACGTGGCACGTGCTAAATTCGAAAAAGCTTATGGAGTGAAAATCGATGGCCAACCAGGCTTGAACAATATTGAAATGCTTAAAGCGATAGAAAAAGGCGACATGAAGGCGATGTATCTTGTAGGTGAAGATATGGTACTTGTTGACGCGGATGCCAACCATGTTGATAAAGTGTTATCCGGATTGGACTTCTTTGTTGTCCAGGATATTTTCCTTTCAAGGACAGCCCAATATGCCGACGTGGTATTGCCCGGAGCTCCATCTCTTGAAAAAGACGGAACGTTCACCAATACGGAGCGCCGTGTACAGCGATTATATAAAGCCTTTCCCACTATGGGAGATTCTAAAGCGGACTGGGAAATCACCCAAGAGATCGCCAACCGCTTAGGTGCGAATTGGAACTACTCTCACCCTAGTGAAATCTATGACGAAATGGCAAGCCTGTCACCGATATTCAGCCAAGCGAATTACGAAGTGCTGGAAGGATGGAACAGCTTCCTCTGGGGGAGCCATGATGGATCAAGCACGCCGCTTCTTTATGTGGATGGCTTCAACTTCCCTGATAAAAAAGCGCGCTTTGCACTGGCTGACTGGGTGGAACCTCATAAATTCCCGGAAGAATATGACCTTCATATCAATAATGGACGCATGCTGGAGCATTTCCATGAAGGCAATATGACGAACAAATCCAATGGAATCCAATCGAAAGTACCTGATATTTTCGTCGAGGTTTCACCAGAACTTGCCAAAGAACGCAAAGTCAGTGATGGCGGACTCGTTCGCTTAGTGTCTCCATTCGGGGCCGTTAAGTTAAAAGCATTGATCACAGACCGTGTTAAAAATAATGAGCTATTTTTACCGATGAACTCCGTCGATAAAGACTCTGCCATTAACTTCCTGACCGGTCCCATCTATGATCGCCGTACAAGCACGCCTGCTTACAAACAGACGATGGTCCGCATGGAAGTATTAAGCGCAAACGGAGACATTCCATTACCGGGTACCAATCCACGGAACAAAAAACGTCATCCTCAAAATGGTGTCGAGGTTGAACGTAAATGGGCCCGTCCAGGGTATGTTCACTTAACGGATAAATAAACAAGGAGGGTGAAGATCATGGCAGCTCCTATAACGGAAATCCATAATTCCATTACTGAGGAAGAAATAAAGCTACAAAAACTGGAAGAACTGAAAACGCTGATCACCGATAATGAAGATGCCTTGAACAATATGTTTAAAATCGTCAATGAACTGAATGACTCGGGAGTATTCGAAGCCGCGACCTCCATGCTTCAAGGAAAAGAACAAATTGCTAAAATCGCACTTCAACAAATCACAAGGCAACCTGTAACAAACCTGATCAATACCCTTATGGGTGCAACAGGAGCCTTGATGAACGCCGATGCTGCACAATCCACGAAACTGCTGAACAGTGCACTTGCAGGAATCGATGAAGGAAACAAATTCCTTCAGGCCGAAAAGAAGATCGGCGTTCTGGAATTAATGAAAACATTGAATGATCCAGACATAAACCGGGCAATCGGCTTTGGCGTTCACTTCCTCAAGGGAATGGGCAGGGAATTAAAAGAATAGAAACGGAACAAAGACTCAAGAGAAGCTTCTTTTGAGTCTTTGTTTATCATAGGGCTTAGTTGCTGCAAAACTGCTGAACGCGCGCAAAAGAATTACATCTTGTCACAGTAAAAATCCCCAAAATGTTGATGTGAATATAAAGAAATGATTTAAAGTCACTCATCAAAATACAGGCTGTACACCCTCCCCTTATTCGCACCACTGCTTGTCAGATTCAATGATTGCAAGATCCTCGTTGCACTGGACGAAGAGGAAATGTTTAAAAAGTTCCTCAACTGCCGATTCGTTATGGTCGAGCCTAATAGATAAAAATAATCTCGTAAAGCCGGGATATGTGCTTTTTTACTGGAGAGTTGGCATTGATTGCAAAGCCATGTGCCATGCCTTCTAAATAATTTATTGCCCTTACAATTCTCACAAATCACTCCTTTAATTAGGTCCTTTTCGGTAAGATTGTATCGTTCCAGAATAGAAAAGTCCGCATCGATGTGGTGATTATTCATTACGCGAATTGCTTTCTTCAAATCTTTCTCACTAAAACTGGATTCTGTTATGGAATGCTCCATTTGATTAATTTTAGCGGGAAGTGCATCGCGATGTATAACTTTATAGTGAAGTTCATGGTTTTCAAGAGCTGTACGGATGATTGTTTGGGGATTACTGATGACAATCAATGAAAGGATGGGCAGTGAGGGAAAACCGTTTTTCAAGAACCAATTGGTCAATTGTGATTCCTGGCGGCTGACTTGTGTGACGGGATCTGGAAAGGCCGTTTCTTTTCCTTCTATCGTTCGAATGAGCTGATTGAAATGCGGATCAAAATAGATTGACCCTGCAATGTTCTTCACTTCAATGATAAGCGCATATTTCTTGGAGATTAATAAGGTATCCAGTTGAAAAAATCGGGATTGATCCTGAAGCCTTAAATCGTGGAAGATGAAATAGCTTTTCGGTTCAAGAAAGCTTAATGGAAAATCAATGGAACATTCCCCTTTATAGCCCGCTTCCCTTTTTTTGAGATCGTTCATGATTAAGGGAACTTTAGGGTGATTCGGAGGAAGCCTGCACGCTAATGCACGTAATCTGTGGACGGCAAGAGGAACTTTTCGTTTTTTTACAATCAATTTCATCGCTCCAATCCTATTTTCTTCAAAAGGATTCTACAGCAAATGATGGAAATTGTACAGTTTATCTCCGAAATCGGGAATATATCTTCGAAATTGGAGATATATCAACGAAAAATCATCTGCGAATTATACGATTTATCGATTTTTCGACAAAAACGACGAAAAAAAACCAAATAAAAAACCACCAATATATGTATTGGTGGAGACGGTGGGAGTCGAACCCACGTCCAGACATAACGGCACTTAAGCTTCTACGAGTGTAGTCGATATATTCGCATTTCGCGAACTCATTAGCCTATCGACAGGCGGCAGAGCAGCTAGTCTGATTGGTCTCTTCCTTCATCCTCAGACGGTGGATTCCGGCGTATCCCACTTAGAGTGAGTCCCTTACCCTACCACGTGGGCCATGGAGGGAGGAACAGCTATCGACTGTTATTAAGCAGCGAAAGCTAGGTTGTTGTTTTGTTTGCCAGTTATAGGCGTTGACGTTTTAACGAGGCCGATCCCCTCGACTCGCAACTTAAGCTCGAACTATCCCTGTCGAATCCGTAACGTCCCCATGATATAAATGGAGCGTACGAGAGAAGAATAGTCAGCAAGTTGGCTGATATTCAATTGTCATCGGTACAGGATTAATTATAACAGATTGGTTCAAAAAATCAATTGTAAGGTCTTGGCAGTTCTACATCTTCTGACGTTCACGGAAAGCACGTTCAATATCACGCTTCGCTTCCTTCTTCTTCAGGTCATCACGCTTGTCATATTGTTTCTTCCCTTTACCCAGTCCGATTAAAACTTTGGCAAAGCCATTCTTTAAATACATTTTCAACGGGACAATGGTGTAACCTGTTTCCTTTGTCACACCGATCAGTTTACTGATTTCTTTTTTATGCAAAAGAAGTTTCCGTGTCCGCAACGGGTCATGGTTAAACTGGTTTCCCTGCTCATAAGGGCTGACGTGCATATTATGAAGATAAATTTCGCCATTTTCTATTTTAGCGAAGGCATCCTTCAAATTCACTCGGGCCGCACGGATTGCTTTGATTTCGGTCCCTTTTAAAACGATTCCCGCTTCAAACGTTTGTTCAATAAAGAAATCATGATATGCTTTTTTATTTTGTGCTAGTTGTTTACCTGAGCCTTTTGGCATCTAACTCTCCCCTTTTACATCCAATCGCGGCAAGAGGATGAAAGAATCATCCCCCCGCCTCAATCTTTATCTCTTTTTAGGTTTTCTCTTGCGCTTGGCAGCTGGCGCATTTTCAAAGAATTTTTTCTTCTTTTTCGGTTTTCTTCCAGTAGAAGGCGAATCCCCATTACGGCCGCCGCCTTTTCCTTCATTACGTCCTCCATTGCCGCCTCGGCCGCGTTTGCGTTCACCTGAATTGGCTTTGAATATTTTCTTCTCGCCGGATGGACGCGGACGGCTTACCTTCATGCCGATAATTTCAAAATCGATGGCGCGTTCCTCTTTATTGACGTTGGAAACACGAACGTCGATTTCATCGCCAATCCGGAATACATTACCGGTACGTTCCCCGATCATTGCTAGCTGACGCTCATCGAAGCGATAATAATCATCCGTCATGAAGCTGACATGGACAAGTCCTTCAATCGTGTTCGGCAACTCGACGAACATCCCGAAATTCGTGACTGAACCAATGATCCCGGTATATTCTTCGCCGATTTTATCCAGCATGTATTCCGCTTTTTTCAGATCATCCGTTTCCCGCTCGGCATCGACTGAGCGACGTTCACGTTTCGATGTATGATCGGCAATCTCAGGTAAATTGGCATTCCATTTCTCCTTCGTAGCTTCATCCATTTTACCTTCCACCAAGTAGGTCCTGATCAACCTGTGCACGATCAAATCCGGGTAACGGCGAATCGGCGATGTGAAATGTGTATAAAACTCAGCAGATAAACCAAAGTGGCCTAAGCTCTCCGGATCATATTTCGCCTGTTGCATGGAACGAAGCATGACGGTGGATATGACCGTTTCTTCCGGTTTACCGGCAACCGCCTCAATGATTTCCTGTAACGCCTTAGGATGGACGTCATTGGCCGATCCCCTTACAATGTATCCGAAGTTCGTAATGAATTCAAAGAAACGCTGCAGTTTTTCCGGCTTGGGATCTTCATGAATACGATAAATGAACGGCACGTCAAGACGGTGGAAATGCTCAGCAACGGTTTCATTAGCAGCAAGCATGAACTCTTCAATCAGCTTTTCCGCAACCGACCTTTCACGTAAAACCACATCAGTCGGATGGCCCTCTTCATCAACGATTACTCTCGCTTCATTGAAATCAAAGTCGATCGCACCGCGGTTCATCCGGTTCTTGCGAAGGATGGCCGCTAGCTTTTCCATGTCCTGGAACATCGGCACCAACGCTTCATAGCGTTCAAGCTGTTCTTCATCTTTATCGACAAGGATTTTGTTCACATTGCCATATGTCATACGTTCCGTCGTTTTAATGACACTTTCAAAAATATCATGGTTGACGACTTTGCCATCCGGCGTGATTTCCATTTCACATGAGAGTGTAAAACGATCGACTTGTGGGTTCAAGGAACAAATGCCATTCGATAAACGATGCGGGATCATCGGGATGACCCTGTCCACCAAATACACGCTCGTCCCTCTTTCCAGGGCTTCCTTATCGATTGGAGAGCCTTCCTTCACGTAATGACTGACATCAGCAATATGAACGCCCAGCTTGTAATTGCCATTTTCAAGCTTGGAAACAGTGACGGCATCATCCAGATCCTTTGCATCCGCTCCATCAATCGTGACCAAAACATCATTACGCAAGTCCCTGCGGTTGCCAATTTCACTTTCCTGAATGGTATCGGAAACGGCATTGGCCTGCTCCATGACGTCATCCGGGAACTCCATCGGCAAACCATACTTATGGATCACGGAAAGAATATCCACACCAGGATCATTTTTATGGCCAAGAATCTCAATGACTTCACCTTCGGCACTTATGCGTCCTTCAGGATAAGATGTAAGCTTGACGACAACCTTATGTCCCTCTACCGCTCCATGTGAAGCATGCTGTGGAATGAAGATATCGTTTGCGATCTTTTTATCATCAGGGATGACGAAACCAAAACTTTTACTTTCGGAGTATGTACCGACCACTTGTGTAATTCCGCGTTCAAGTATTCTGATGACCGTGCCTTCTTGCCTTGAGCCCGATGTTTCCGAAGATACCCGTACCATGACGACATCTCCATGCATAGCTGTGCCCGTTTCATTTGGCGGAATGAAAATATCATCCATTCCCGGGTTGTCTTCAGGTGTGACAAAGGCAAACCCCTTTGCGTGCCCCGTTAATTTACCGCGGAACAAATTCATTTTTTGCGGCAGGCCGTAACGATTGCTCCTCGTTCTGACCACCAATCCCTTTTCTTCCATCTTTACTAAAGCCTTAACGAAATTCTTGAAATCTGCCGAGTCTTCGATTTTCAAAGCCTCTTCCAGTTCTTGTACCGTTAACGGCTTATACGCTTCATCCGTCATGTATGTCAGAAGCTTATTAATATGTTCTTGAATGTTATCTTCCATGAAAACCCTCCTATTCAGGGTATATTTTTGTTATTCGGACCAATCCAGACTTTCTAAAAATTCCAATACATCTTCATGCAGCTCGTCTTTTTCTTTATCAAGGGTTATGACATGACCGGATTCTTCATACCACTTGATTTTTTTGACCGGTGATTCAATGGAATCAATAATAATATCGGCACTTTTTGGATTGATAACATCATCATGCCGGCCCTGCACGACAAATGTCGGAGCGTAAATAAGATCGACGTGCTCCCGTACATCCGTTATCAATTCCTGAAGGGCTTTCAATGTATTCATCGGTTTATCGGCAAGGAGGTCCATTTCAAGCTCTATTTGCTCTTGAGTTTTTCCTTCATACTTCTTAAATTCTCTGGCGTACTCCAATACTCCTTTAAACATCATTTCTTCACTTTTGATATACATAGGCGCACACATTGATACGATACCCTTTATAGGTACAGTGTAACCTAATTTAAGAGAAAATACGCCTCCTAATGAGAGTCCGGCAACAGCAATTTCTTCATGGCCTTTGCTTTTCAGGAAATCGTAGCCCATCATGACATCTTTCCACCAATCTTCCGGACCTGTTTTCACCAGCTCCTCTGGGGGAACGCCATGCCCTTCATAGTGCGGGGCATGGCAGGTGTACCCCTGTTTCTCCAAGTAACGGCCCAGCATCCGTACATCCGCTGAATTCCCCGTGAATCCATGTAAAAGTAAGACAGCCCTTTTTCCGCCTTCAAAAGTAAAGGGCTGCTGCAGCTTGATTTTCATGACCTTAAACTCCTTTATCAGTAAATAGAATTTTTAAAAATCCCTATCCTATAATTAAGTACTAAAATCACTATATCTATTCATGCAACTATTGTGCAAAGAAAAAAGCCTAGCTATTTAGCTAGACTCATTTTTGATCCATTACACATCAAAGTATGCAACAAGTAAAGTTAAAGCAAAGAATAGAATCGCCAATACTATTGTCGCACGATGTAAAACCAGGTCCAAACCGCGTGCCTTTTGCTTTCCGAATAACTGCTCAGCACCGCCGGCAATCGCACCTGATAAACCTGCACTCTTACCTGATTGAAGCAATACCGTCACAATGAGGGCTATACTGACAATCACTAAAAGCGTTATGAGAAATGCATGCATGCAATTACACCTCCTGAAGAACCAATAAACAATTACTTTAACTTTACCACACCCAATAAATATCCACAATCTTTGTTATACTATGATGGTAAGAATTCCTAAAAACCCATAGTCATTTATTTCTTTTTGAATCAAAGTTTGAGATAATTTGCATAAATAGAGAAAGAGGTGTCAACATGTTTAAGTCCATACTACGGATTCTTGATCTCCTGACCATCCTATTCTCGGCGGTTGCCGGCTATTCTTTATGGACAGGCGGAAGCAATTTCATCAGCGTCCTATTAATCATCCTATCACCGCTTTTATTGCTGCTGGCAAAGTATCACGGAAATCGATACTTATTATTTGCTGCATATATCACGACAACCGTTTATTTTACTGCTATCATTTATAATGGACTTTCCAATAGCGGTATCGACTTTTTCCAATCAAGCTTCAATGTCCTCCTGATCGGGGCAGCAGCCGCCTTGCTGAGCGTCATAGCGGCGGTCATTGGGTTCGGGACCAATACCCTTACGATTCTTTGGTTATCGCTTCACGCCCTTGTCACATTCGAGACAATCAGGATGTCATCTGGTTTCCTTTCGAGCTTTTGGTCTGATCCCGTCGTGGAAACCGCAATCCGTAACGATTATCCATTTTTATTGATGGTCGTCTGGATTGGCTTATTTCTTGATAAATATCAAAGTGAATTAACTAGGGATTACTTATCACGATAATTTTTCAAAACTACTTTTATTGGAAATCTTATATTAAAAGCAAGGGGCCTTTCATATGTTAAAACCTATATTTGCAGCAACCGCTCTATCATCTTTCATTCTGATGGCTGGCTGTTCATCCGACCTGACCAGCGAGCATGAAAAAGAGCAAAAAGAAGAACAGCAGAGCTCCCAGGAGACTGAGAAAGAGACTGAGACCGACAAGAATAATGATTCAAAAGAATCGGCCCAGCGCCAGGTGGAGGTTGATGAAGCGGCTAAACCCGGACAGGCTGGCCTTCAGACGTTGGCCCATCCGGAAAGCATACCTGTACTTGTCAATAAACAATACAGCCTGCCTGAAGATTACAAACCTGCTGACCTTATCTACCCAAATGTAGATTTCATCTTTGAAGATAAAATCGAAAAAAGAATGATGCGAGAAGAAGCGGGAAAGGCTCTTGAATTAATGTTCCAAGCTGCCGAAAAAGACAATATGCACTTTGCCGGAGTTTCCGCTTATCGCTCTCACCAAAGACAGATCGAGGTCTTTAATAACTATGTGGCTAAGGACGGGGAAGAAAAAGCGAAAACCTACAGTGCAATGCCTGGGACAAGCGAGCATGAAACGGGACTCGCGATTGATGTCACGACTCACGATGGGGCATGTGCTGCCCAAGACTGCTTCGGTGATACTAAAGAAGCCGCCTGGCTTGCTGAACATGCACATGAATACGGATTTATCATCCGCTACCCTGAAGGCAAGGAAAACATCACAGGTTATAAATACGAACCATGGCATATCCGCTATGTTGGTGTCGATGCCGCAACTGAAATCTTTGAAGCGAAGATTACATTAGAAGAATACTATAATGCCGTACCAGTGGAAGCTGTATCGGATAATTAAAAAAAGGTGCCCGGAGCGGCACCTTTTTTTATTAATCAAACGTTTGATTAAATCCTTTTATCAGCCCTGAACCAAGGCGGAATCAGTGAATGGACGGCTAACTTTATAAGCAAAAAACCTCCCATACAATGTGTATTCTCACATTGTATGGGAGGTGAAAAGAAATTACTGTGCAGAATCCATCTTCTCGTCAGAAGCAGAATCCCAAAGTAATTGGGTAAATGGATTTCAACGACTGAAAGAACGAAACCTAATTTTGGAGCATTGCATATTTAAGCAACGAAAAAAGGACTCCGCATAATTGGCGGGGTCCTTCAATATTTATCGTTTTTATTTTCAACTGCAACTAGGTTGAAACTTGATGATTCATCTGGGTTGAATGCAGGTTCTTCATTTTCATATTTATATTTATGTTCTTCTACGTATTTAATTATCTGATATTCCTCTTTTGACATACCCTCCCAAATTTTTGTTGCATTGTGGTCTTCATGGCCAGGCTGAGGATTCGTATGCGGTGTTGGGTCCAAGATAAAACTACCCAAAAAAATGGTTGTGTAGAAAAATGGCATTGCCATAATCAAAACGATTAAGCCCAATGCTCCAACTATATTTATGTATTTTTTCATTGGTGACATACCTCCCAATTTTTGAATTTTCATATTCAATTGATGTACAACCAGCATATTTTAGTCACTCCAAAACCAATCACGAAACAACTTGACGGGAAGAACAGCCAATAAACAAATTACAAGAAGTATAAATGCAATATACAGCATTCCTAAATCAATCAGTATGCCCATTACTACAGCTACACAGGAGATTATAATAGCGATAGAAAAACGTTCAGTCATTGTCTCACCTCCCGTTTGGTTAACTCCAGTATTATTAATTCATCGGTATGGATGAAAACAAACACTTGGTATTTTTTTTTGTTTCGATTGGGCATAGTATGATGAATGTCATGTCCAGCCCGTACCAGAGCCATAGACAATGATTTTTTGTAAATGTTCTTGAGCCCCATAATATCCACCTCCCATTTATGAAATTGGCAAAGGAGGTAAAATGCTTACCTCCTTAAATTCATTCCTTTTCCATCTTTTCTTTCTTTTCCATTTTATGAAGGATGATATTGGAAACAATCGCATAGACCACAAACGCCATCCAATAATAACCATACTCTTTATCGTTGCCAATGGGCGAAAACATTAATATCGCAAATAACAAATATGGAATGGTCAATAACAATCGGAGTTTCCAAAGGTATCGTCCCCACATCGGTATTCCTCCTTTTAAAATCATTGGCAGTGCTTTTGAGATTTTTTCCACTCCTCAAATACTATGTCACTGGCAATAATTTCAGCATCGGTATATCCCAACCCACCTAGAGCAACTTCGATTTCATCAGCGCTCTTGCTGTCAAATAATCGTAGCTTGGGAATGAGAGCCCACTCTCGCTGTTTATCAATTTCCACAGCTATAGAGTTGATATAACCAAGCAAATCAAGGTCATTTATATAATGGTCCAATGTGCGTTTGGCAAGAAAGTCAGTTCCTTCATTATTGTTACGGAAAAACAATCCTGTTAGCGTTTCGATGGCTGTTGATAAGATTTCTGGTTTCATGGCTTTCGTCCTCCTAATTAACTAAATATTCCGTTACATCTATTGCTATAGAAGTATGAAGTACCAAAATTATGCTGTCAATCCAAAAAAGACCATTCCTATTGGAACGGTCTAAAAGTTTGGCATATAAGATTTTTCGTCTGTATTTTTAACATCCAGCTCATGACCATCTACCATGTAATCATAAACAAGCTTGGCTTGTGGGACATACTTTCCATCTATCTTTGCTTGATGTATTGCTCTGTCCACTTTACCGAAACCGTGATTTGTCGCCTTTCTGCTAATTGCAAATTATATTTTCTAGCCACAATATCGAACACAAGTTTTGCATCATCTTGAGTTTTAGGCAGCTCTAGGCTTTCACGAACTTTACTTTCAGTTTTCGTTAAATAAGCACAGTAAGCATTATATTTAAAGCGAATGCCATAGTATGCGTGGATTTCCTTGTGTTTTTTTATAAACTCCTTGGAGTTTGGATGATTGCCTTTTTTTGGATATCCAATCCCCAATTCCTCTTTTAACAAGTTGACCCTATCGTCAATATCTTTAGCAAATATCAATATCCAATGGGCCATACCATTTTTTAATTGTAGGTCTCGATAGTTCGCTTGGAATAATTTTTAATTTGTAAGTCAAATGAAAACTCTTTCAACAAGTCCTGTATTAGCACGCAAAAACCCCCAATTCATAAGCGATTTCACTCACTTATAAATCAGGGGTTGATACTAAACATTTGTATTGCTAAGTTCGAGTTGATGTACTACATAACTCAAAGTGTCCAAGAGTGCCTTGTATGACAAAATTCGGACGTATTTTATGCTTGATAATTACTTCTTCAAGTTATAGAAAGATTTCAAGCCGCCATATACAGCCAAGTCACCAAGCTGGTCTTCGATGCGAAGAAGTTGGTTGTATTTAGCGATACGGTCCGTACGGGACATGGAACCGGTTTTGATTTGTCCTGCGTTTGTTGCAACGGCGATATCAGCGATCGTTGCATCTTCCGTTTCACCTGAACGGTGGGAAACGACTGCAGTGTAGCCTGCGCGTTTAGCCATTTCGATTGCATCAAACGTTTCAGTCAGTGTACCAATTTGGTTCACTTTGATCAGGATGGAGTTACCGATGCCTTTTTCGATGCCTTCAGCCAATTTTTTCGTGTTCGTTACGAAAAGATCGTCACCAACAAGCTGAACTTTAGAACCGATGCGTTCCGTTAGAAGCTTGTGGCCATCCCAGTCATTTTCATCCAGGCCGTCTTCGATGGAGATAATAGGGAATTCATTCACTAGCTCTTCATAGAAAGCAACCATTTCTTCGGATGTAACACCATTGCGGCCTTCGCCTGCAAGATCATATTTGCCTGTTTCTTTGTTATAGAATTCAGATGAAGCCACGTCCATGCCAAGGTAGATATCTTCGCCTGCTTTGTAGCCAGCTTTTTCAATTGCCTCGATGATGACTTGAAGCGCTTCACGGTTTGAACCAAGGTTTGGCGCAAAGCCGCCTTCATCGCCGACTGCCGTATTCAAGCCTTTGGCAGAAAGGACAGATTTCAAGGCATGGAATACTTCTGCACCCATACGAACTGCTTCTTTGAAGCTAGGAGCTCCTACAGGAAGGATCATGAATTCCTGGAAGTCAACATTGTTATCGGCATGTGATCCGCCGTTAATGATATTCATCATTGGAGTCGGAAGTTGTTTCGCATTGAACCCACCAAGGTAACGATACAATGGTAATCCAGAAAATTCCGCAGCGGCATGGGCAGCAGCCATTGAGACGCCAAGGATTGCATTAGCTCCCAAGTTTCCTTTGTTTTCAGTGCCATCCAATTCAATCATAGTAAGGTCAAGGCCTGCTTGGTTCGTTACATCCAAACCGATGACAGCTTCAGCAATGATATCATTTACATTATCGACTGCTTTTTGTACCCCTTTACCCAGGTAGCGAGATTTATCCCCGTCACGAAGCTCAACCGCTTCGTGTTCTCCTGTTGAAGCACCTGATGGTACGATTGCACGTCCGAAGTATCCGGACTCTGTTTGGATTTCTACTTCTATTGTTGGGTTACCACGTGAATCTAGCACTTCGCGTGCATATACATGTTCGATGTACGGCATTATAAATCTCTCCTTTTCCTATTCAAAATTTTATTTAGATAATAGGGATTTCCCTGTCATTTCAACAGGTTTTTCGACTCCAAGCAAATCAAGCATCGTTGGAGCTAAATCGCCTAAGATACCACCTGTTCTTAATGTTACCTGATTTTTAGTGATAATGACAGGAACGGGATTCGTAGTATGGGCTGTCATCGGGTTGCCTTCTAGCGTTACCACTTCGTCAGCATTCCCATGGTCAGCGGTGATGATCGCTGTACCGCCTTTTGAGACGATTAAATCGACAATCCTGCCTAGGCATTCATCCACTGTTTCAATCGCTTTAATGGTAGGCTCAAGCATCCCTGAATGACCAACCATGTCCGGGTTGGCAAAATTCAAGAGAATGGCATCAAAGCGGTCAGCCTCAATTTGTTCCACCAATGCATCCGTCACTTCATAAGCACTCATTTCCGGTTGTAAATCATATGTAGCGACTTTCGGAGAATTTATTAAAATCCTCTCTTCACCAGGAAACTTCTCTTCACGTCCGCCGCTCATGAAAAACGTCACATGCGGATATTTTTCGGTTTCAGCGATGCGAAGCTGGGTAAGCTGGTTTTGGGAAAGTACTTCCCCTAATGTATTATCAAGATTTGTCGGATTAAATGCAACATATCCGTCAACTGTTTCTGAAAAATGTGTCAAGCAGACAAAATGGAGATGCTTCGGATGTCCAGGACCGCGGTCAAATGAGCGAAAATCCTCATTCGTGAACGTATTGGAAATCTGGATCGCCCGGTCTGGACGGAAGTTATAAAAGATTACGGCATCATCATCTTTAATCGTTGCCACCGGTTTACCGTCTTCCGCCGTTATGACTGAAGGTATCACGAACTCGTCGAAAATTCCATGTTCGTACGAATCCTCGACACATTCCATCGCAGAAGAGTAAGCAGGGCCATCACCATACACCATCGAACGGTAGGATTTCTCCACACGTTCCCAGCGCTTATCACGGTCCATCGAATAATATCTTCCGGATATGGTCGCAAACTGACCAACACCGATTTCCTTCATTTTCGCTTCCGCTTCCTTAATATAACCCTGTGCCGTTTTCGGTCCGACATCACGGCCATCTAAAAATGCATGTACATATACATTTTTAACTCCTTCTTTAGCGGCCAATTTCAAAAGGGCATACATATGATCAATATGACTATGCACCCCGCCATCTGAAAGAAGACCGAAAAGATGTAGGTCCGTGCCTTTTTTCTTGGTATGGCTCATGGCATCGACCAAAGTTGGGTTTTGTGCAAACTCACCTTCACGGATTGCCAGGTTCACACGGGTCAGGCTTTGATAAACGATCCGTCCTGCCCCGATATTCAAATGGCCCACTTCCGAGTTCCCCATTTGACCGGCAGGCAAGCCGACCGCTTCTCCGCTTGCAGTTAAATGGGAATGCGGATACTGATCCCAATAACGGTCGAAGTTCGGTTTTTTCGCATGAAAAACAGCATTACCCTTTTCTTCGTTACGGCAGCCAAAACCGTCTAAGATGATAAGTGCCACAGGCGACTTACTCATAGTGACCAGCCTCCAGCAATTGTAAAAATGAATCGGATTTCAAGCTAGCACCGCCAACCAACGCACCGTCTATATCAGGTTGTGCCATGTACTCTTTAATATTCTCAGGTTTTACACTGCCACCGTACTGAATGCGGATGGCTGCAGCTGCTTCATTTGAAAATTTGTCGGCAACAACTGAGCGGATATGCGCACAAACTTCATTAGCATCTTGAGCAGATGACGATTTTCCTGTTCCAATCGCCCAAATCGGCTCATAAGCAATAACGGCTTGTTTCAATTGATCGTCAGATAATCCTGCTAGGCCCTTTTCAATCTGGCTGCCTACGAAATCATTCGTTTCACCAGCTTCCCTTTGCTCAAGTGTTTCACCGCAGCAAACGATCGGGGTCAACTGGTGGGCAAAAGCGGCATGAGCTTTTTTATTAACGGCTTCATCCGTTTCGTTGAACATTTCCCTGCGTTCAGAATGACCAAGTATAACGTAGGATACCCCAAGATCAGCCAATGCGATTGGGCTGATTTCTCCTGTGAAAGCACCGCTTTCTTCAAAGTGCATGTTCTGTGCCCCGATTTTCACATCGGTTCCTTTCGCTGCTTGAACGAGCTGATCCAAAAATAAAGCTGGAGCACATACAACCGTATCGATTACATCTTGCTTCGGAATCAAATTGCTCACTTCTTCTAAAAAGGCAGTCGCTTCAGATAGTGTTTTATTCATTTTCCAGTTTCCTGCAATAATCGGTTTACGCATTTGGTTTCTCATCCCTTCTAATGTTTAAATATGTAACGGTTTAATCTTATTTATCGTTCAAGGCTACAACGCCAGGCAACTCTTTGCCTTCCATGAACTCAAGAGATGCACCGCCGCCAGTTGAAATATGGGACATCTTTTCTGCCAGGCCAAACTTTTCTGCAGCTGCGGCCGAATCCCCTCCGCCAACAATGCTGTACGTATCATTTGCTTCCGCCAAGGCTTGAGCAACGGTTCTCGTTCCATTCGCAAATTTATCGAACTCGAATACACCCATTGGTCCATTCCAAATGACAAGCTTGGAACTTTTGATTACATCCGCAAATAATTCACTTGTTTTTGGTCCGATATCAAGAGCCATTTTATCATTTGGAATAGCATCGATATCGACATTATCCGTCTCTGCATCAGGTGAAAATTCAGCAGTTATGACTGCATCGATAGGCAAATGAAGTTTTACGCCTTTTTCTTTTGCACTTTCGATGAAAGATTTGGCCAATTCTATTTTGTCTTCTTCCAATAAAGAATTACCGATTTCATGACCTTGCGCTTTAATGAATGTGTAACCCAATCCACCACCAATGATCAAGTGATCGACTTTTTCCAAAAGGTTTTCGATAACGCCTATCTTATCCTTTACTTTTGCTCCGCCAATTATAGCTGTAAAAGGACGTTCTGGGTTGGATAGGGCTTTTCCAAGTACAGAAAGCTCTTTTTCCATCAGCAATCCAGCAACGGCTGGGAGATGGTGAGCTATTCCTTCAGTTGAAGCATGTGCACGGTGCGCAGCTCCGAATGCATCGTTAACATAAACATCAGCCAGTGCTGCAAATGACTTCGCCAATTCTTGATCGTTCTTCTCTTCTCCTGGATAGAAACGAACGTTTTCCAACAACAGGATCTCGCCATTTTGCATGTTATCAATGATGGATTGAACGGTCTCGCCGTATGCTTCTTCTGCCTTTTGCACATCTTTGCCGCTAAGTTCGCTTAGTCTTTCCGCAACAGGTGCTAAACGCAATTCTTCTACGACTTGTCCTTTAGGACGCCCAAGATGGCTGGCTAAGATGACTTTTGCGCCTTGTTCTGTCAAATAGGAAATCGTCGGCAGTGCAGCCTTGATTCTCGTATCATCCGAAATCTTTCCGTCCTGCATCGGCACGTTGAAATCAACACGGCAAAATACGCGTTTCCCCTTTAATTCAATATCTTTAATCGACTTTTTATTCATAATCCAAGAACCTCCTTAGATATTGTTATCATATTTTTGATTCTTTTAGCCAAAAAGGGAGAGGGTAAATTTCCCAACTCCCCTTTTCTCTTTTTCATTATAGTCGGTTTCCAGGAAATTATCCAAAAACAAGAAATGTAAACGCTTGACTGATTAATGACTTACTAATAATATCATCTTCTGCCAAGTTTTTTTAGGGCTGTGATAAAAAAAACCTCACCTTGGTGAGGTTTTTTATTATTCTAATTACAATCCTTTTTTAGCCAAATAGTCGATCAAATCAACAACACGGCTTGAATATCCTGTTTCATTATCATACCAAGATAATACTTTAACCATGTTTCCTTCCATTACCATTGTGGAAAGGGCATCGATTGTAGATGATGATGGGTTACCGTTATAGTCAGTTGATACTAGCGGAAGTTCGCTGTACTCAAGGATTCCTTTTAATTCACCTTCAGAAGCCTTTTTGAATGCTGCATTAACTTCTTCAACTGTTGTGTCTTTTTCAAGTTCTGCAACAAGGTCGACAACAGACACGTTTGGAGTAGGTACGCGCATTGCCATACCATTCAATTTCCCTTTAAGTTCAGGAAGGACAAGTGCAACAGCTTTTGCTGCCCCAGTTGTTGTAGGAATGATATTCTCGGCAGCTGCACGTGCACGACGGTAATCTTTATGAGGCAAATCAAGGATTTGCTGATCATTTGTATAAGAGTGAACAGTAGTCATCATACCGCGTTTGATTCCGAATTGTTCATGAAGCACTTTAGCAAATGGAGCTAAGCAGTTCGTTGTACAAGAAGCATTAGAGATTACATGGTGGTTTGCTGCATCATATTTGTCTTCGTTTACACCCATGACGATCGTGATATCTTCATCAGATGCAGGAGCAGAGATGATTACTTTTTTCGCGCCAGCTTCTAAATGCTTAGCTGCATCCGCACGTTTTGTGAAACGTCCTGTAGATTCCACAACTACTTCTACTCCCAGTTCACCCCATGCTAATTGTGCAGGATCACGTTCAGCCAATACTTTTACTTTGTGACCATCAACAACAAGGTAATCCCCATCAACTGCTACTTTTTCATTAAGAGATCCATGAATTGTATCGTATTGAAGAAGGTGCGCTAACATATTAGCATCCGTTAAGTCGTTAATAGCAACGATCTCTACCCCAGGATTACTCAATGCTGCACGAAATACATTACGTCCAATACGTCCAAAACCATTAATACCAACTTTTACTGCCATGAAAAATTCCTCCTTTTAAGTTCGCAAATATATTAAGGGGTGTAATTCCCCTGAATTAACTCTTGTGCCGCAGCTTCATCCGTGATCAAAACGGTTGATGAAGGTGCGCCTTTCATGTAGGAACGGATAGCCTTTGCTTTAGTTTTGCCACCTGCCACAGTTATCACTCGCTTTTCAGGGCTAAGATCATCTAACTGGATGCCGACTGTCAAAACTTTATGAACAACTTTGCCGTTTTCATCGTAATAATAACCGAATGCCTCTCCTACAGCATTTCCATCTAACAGCTTCTTTAACATTTCTGGCGAAGAATTTCTTCTCTCTGCCATAGCCATGGCATCACCGATTCCATGAATGATCATATCGGCAGACTTGATTTGGGAAATCACTTCTTTAATTGCAGGTTCCTTCTGAAATGATGCATAAACCTCACCGCTTAATTGATCGGGTACATATAACACTCTGTATGAGGCTTGAGCCTTCTGTGCCATTTTTTCGACAATCGTATTGGCCTGATTCTGCACCGCTTCACCAATTCCCCCGCGGGCTGGGACAAATGTCAATTTCCTGGATGCTTCATCAGGTGACAACGAATTAGCCACTTCGGCCATTGTCGATCCGCCAGTAACCGCAATGATATTCTTTGAGTTCCATTCTCGTTTCATACGGTTTGCACAAGCTTTGCCCAATTCTTTTTTCACCCATGGGGTTTCATCACAATTTCCTGAGACAATTATGACTTCATCCACTTGTAACAAATCCTGCAATTGCTTTTCCATTATGTCTATACCCATTACTTCACGCATTATTCCTTCTAACTTATCCAGGATTTCAATCCCTTCATCAGTCAGCGTCATGCCAGAGCTGAAGATGTTAACCAGGTTCTGACTTTTCAGAAAATCAACCTCGCCTCTAAGCGTCCGCTCTGTCAAATTAAGGCTCACGGACAGACTGCGCCTTCCAACCGGCTGCATCATTTTGATATAACGCAGGATATCATATCTTTTTTGCATAACCATAAGGAAATCGGGCAATAATTTTCTTTGTACCTCGAGTAATGTACGCATATTTAAAACTCCTAAAAAGTTAAGTTGGACATTTAACGTCCCGCGTAGTCATTTTCTGTCCCACTTAAAACAAAAAAATATTCCTGCTACATATTTTATTCTAGCAGGAACGGAATGTTTCTTCAAATGATTTGAAAAATTATTTTTCCAAAAGCCTATTTAGAGCTGATTTATCAACGTTTCCGAACTGAACGATTTCATCTTTCCATTCAACGACAGGGATCATCAGCCCGAATCTCCCAAGCAAATCATCATCGGTATGGATATCGATTTCCTTATAGCCTATGCCTGACTCCACTTTCACTTCTTCGAGTACCTGCTTGGCTTTATCACATAACGGGCATTTATCCCTACTATATAAAACAAACGCATTCGATTCCAAAACCACTCATCCTTTTCAATCATATCTTTTTCGTTTAGATGAAGAAGGGATCCCTAATTGTTCCCGGTACTTGGCAACGGTTCGGCGTGCCAGGATAATTCCATGCTCTTCTTTCAGCCGTTCCGCCAAGTCTTGATCCGAAAGCGGCTTTTGTTTATTTTCCCCATTGATGGCTGCCTGGAGGCTCTTTTTCGCCTGCATGCCCGACATATCCTCATCAAGGCCGACCGACTGTAAAGAAGTAGTGAAAAATATCCGCATCTCTATCGTGCCAAATGGTGTCTGTACGTACTTCCCTTTAACCGCCCGGCTTACTGTGGACTCATGTATGCCAAGTTCGTCTGCGATTTCTTTCATCGTCATCGGCTTCAAATAGTTCAGGCCATGATGAAAGCACGCCGGCTGTTTTTCGACGATGCACTGAATAACCTTCAATATCGTTTCTTTTCTCTGTTGGATTCCTCTGGAGATCCATTGGTATTCCTGCCACTTATCCTGGATAAACCGCTGAACTCCCTGATCCTTATGGCTCTTCATTCGGTTTAAATATCCTTTATCCACATTAAGATTGGGTGTGTTACCATCATAATTCCCGACAAGCAGCATGCCATCCCGAACTTCCACGACTACATCCGGCACTATATAAGAAGGTTTTTCCTGAAAAAAGAGTGATGCCGGACGCGGGTTCAACGTCTGGACATAATCAAAGACTTCTTGAATCTCCTTCAGAGTAACACCGATTTTCTTACTTAGGTCTTTCCAGCGCTTTTCAGCAAAATCGAGGAAATGGTTTTCTATGATCGATTCTGCCAGAAGATTCTCCCCTTCTGCTTTCACTTGAAGCAAAAGGCACTCTTGAAGATTCCTCGCTCCAATACCATGCGGTTCAAGTTCCTGTAAAATCGAGAGACTCTCTTCCAAAACGGCCGGAGATATGCCTGGGATGCATATATCATCCAGCTGAGTCCTTAAGTAACCGTTTTCATCAAGATTATGAATTAATAGAAGCATTGCCTTTTGCTGCTCACCGGAAAACTGCTGGTGATTCACCTGGGACATGATATGCTGTTCAAGCGATATGGTATCTTCACTGATCTGTTCAATCCAATAGTTGGCATCATACGTATTTTTAAGAGTCCGTTTACCTTTTTTGCGGTCAAAAGTTGGCTGAAATAAAGAAGATGTTGGCTGATCTATGGACAGTAATGGGTTCTCCACCATTTTATTTTCTAAAAAAGCCGATAGCTCCTGCGAGGAGTATTGCAGCAATGTAATAGCTTGCATGAGCTCCTGGGTCATTGCCATCTTTAATGTTTGCTGTTGAAAAAGTCCTGCTTTCATATTCATACTCATCGATTCATCCCTCCCCCACTCCATTTTACATTATCAGGAGAAAATTCTACACAAAAACCCATGAAAACGCTTACGATTTTTTTCTGAATAGTTTATTTGTTTTAAATACTATATGTTAGAAACGCAAATTTAACAACTACTTTTATTGAAAAATCACCATTTTTCAATAGTGTGGGCGAATATTTTCAAGACAGGACCGACATTACAGGATTCGATGGAATATTACGGAAAACGAGCAAATTCAGCAAAAATTTCAACTCTCCTAAAAATGACAAATAAAAAATCCCCCACTTTATTAAGCAGAAGATTGGTAATGCCCTCGGCAGGAATCGAACCTGCATTTCAAGCTTCGGAGGCTTGCGTTCTATCCGTTGCACTACGAGGGCGTAATAGAAAATATTTTTTCAACAGACTTCATTATATGATAGAATCCCCTCCTTTGCAAGGGTTATCAGGTTTAAAACTTTATCATTTGGGTATTATGGGTAATGTGGAAATTCATCCCTGTGCGGCATAATATATAAAATAATCTATCAGGAAGGAGCCTTAGCCAGAAAATTGTCGAACAAATTATCCATAATAGGGTTTGTTTTGTTTGACCTAAATTGACCAAAAAGTGTATCATACATACATAAAGAATTTAAATGATTCTCTTAATCGAAGGAGGAAATGAACATGAATTTAATTCCTACAGTTATCGAACAAACAAGTCGTGGGGAGCGTGCCTACGATATTTACTCCCGTTTATTAAAAGACCGGATCATTATGCTAGGAAGTGCAATTGACGATAATGTTTCCAACTCCATTGTTGCTCAATTACTATTTTTAGAAGCGGAAAATCCTGAAAAAGATATCACTCTATACATCAACAGCCCTGGCGGAAGCATCACTTCCGGTATGGCCATTTACGATACTATGCAATATATCAAACCTAATGTATCGACAGTATGCATCGGTATGGCCGCTTCCATGGGTGCTTTCCTATTGGCCGCTGGCGAAAAAGGCAAACGTTATGCGTTGCCAAACAGTGAAGTCATGATTCACCAACCACTTGGAGGAGCTCAAGGTCAAGCTACGGAAATTGAAATTGCTGCCCGCCGTATCCTTCACTTGAAAGATAAGCTGAACCAAATCTTGGCAGAACGTACGGGACAACCTATCGAAGTCCTTCAAAGAGATACGGAACGTGATAACTTCATGACTTCCGAAAGAGCTCTTGAATATGGCTTGATTGACAAAGTCATCACGCGCAGCGTTCTTGATGATAAAAACTCTAAGTAATCCTGCAACAAAAGAAAGGCTCCGGAGATCGCCATAAGCGACTTCCGGAGCCTTTTTTTCATGATAAAAGAAAAGGATGCACATTTAGGCACCCCCTTTTTTAACCCTCTTGCTGAACGAACTCTTCCAATGCTTCTAACGCTTCTTTTTCATCGCGTCCTTCGACGATTAACTTCACGGACACGCCAGAACTGATGGCTAGGCTCATTAATCCCATTATACTTTTTGCATTCACTTTCTTTCCTTCTTTTTCAAGAAAAACATCTGAATGAAAGCGGTTAGCTTCTTGTACAAAAAGAGCCGCCGGCCGAGCTTGCAAACCCGTTTTCAATTTTACCTCAACTTGTTTCTCCACCATCTTGATCTCCCCTGTTAGCTTTATTTTTTCGCAGCAATAGCCTCTCCTCCACGGAGCCTGTCAGCTATTTCATCAATCTTTCGCAATCGGTGATTAATCCCGGACTTACTGATGGTTCCCCCGGATACCATTTCCCCAAGTTCCTTTAAGGTTATATCCTGAAACGCTATCCTAAGCTCCGCAATTTCCCGAAGCTTATCCGGTAAAATGCCAAGTCCTACCGTATCCTCGATATAATGGATATTTTCAACCTGGCGCAATGATGCCCCGATCGTTTTGTTCAAATTGGCTGTTTCACAATTCACAAGCCGATTCACTGAATTACGCATATCACGGACAATCCGTACATCCTCGAACCTTAATAAAGCTGAATGGGCGCCAACTATACTTAAAAACTCGGCAATCTTTTCGGCTTCTTTCAAATAAATGATGTACCCCTTCTTGCGTTCAAGTGTCTTGGCCTTCAAGCCAAACTTATTCATTAGCTCACAAAGGGCATCATTGTGCTCTTTATAAAGTGAGAAAATCTCAAGGTGATAGGAAGACGTTTCCGGATTGTTAACCGAACCCCCTGCAAGAAATGCACCTCTTAGATAAGAACGCTTACAGCATTTCTTCCCAACAATAGTATCGGATATATCATGGAGAATTTCAAAGCCATCGCCTAAAATTTCCAAATCGGTTAAAACCCGCTGCCCTCCGGATGACATCCTGACAATATATACATTGTTCTTTTTAAGCTTCATCTTTTTACGGACCAACAGCTCGACCTGGACCTCATAACTTTTTTTCAGCAGCGTATAAATCCTTCTGGCAATCGCAGCATTCTCAGTTTGAATATCCACAACAAGCTTCCGATTAGAAAATGAAAGGGATCCGTTCATCCGGATAAGCGCACACAATTCCGCTTTACCGCAGCAATCCTTCCCCTCTAATGTTGTAAGCTCTTTTTTTGTTTCTGAAGCAAAAGACATCCATTTCACCCCCAATCGAACGCAGGTAATCTATTTTTATCAATCAAAAAACCGTCCCCGCTTATATCTACGGTACTATGTGGCTTTTTGTTTCATTTACAAGCATATTATAAAGCAAATCCGCCACTTTTTTCGTATCATGGCGTATTACATTCCCTTCATAGCTGAAAATGCGTTCTTGTATGATTTCAAGACCCATCATTTTTAAGCTTTCCACATCATACATGACCGGTTTTGCATATTCAGCTTGATAGCGCTGCTGAATCTCGGTTGGTATTTCCTCATTATTAACAAGTATCCTGTCAATATATGCATTTCCCATATGGTCATATATCGCTTTTATATGATCACTCGCGCTATAATCCAGAGTCTCGCCGGCTTGTGTCATCAAATTGCAAATGTACACCTTCTTAGCCTTGGAACGGGCTACCTCTTCTCCTAAACCAGGGACAAGTAAGTTAGGCAGAATGCTAGTATATAGGCTTCCTGGACCTATGACTATAAGATCTGCCTGCTTGATTTCCTGGAGAGTTTCACTAAGCGGCTTTATATGACGAGGAGACAGGAATACTTTTTTTATTTTCTTTCCTGAGAAGGGAATCTTGGATTCTCCTGTAACAATCGTTTCGTCATCCATCTCTGCATGGAGAACCACACTTTGGTTGGCAGCCGGAAGCACTTTACCGCGGACATTAAGGAATTTACTCATTTCCTGGATCGCATGGACGAAATCCCCGGTCAGCGAAGTCATTGCCGCCAGTATCAAATTCCCAAGCGAATGCCCTGACAACTCATTTTTACTCTGAAAGCGATGCTGAAACATTTGTTCAACAAGGGGCTCTACATCCGATAACGCAGCCAGCACGTTACGAATATCACCCGGAGCGGGAATATCCATATCCTCGCGAAGGCGGCCTGAACTTCCACCATCATCAGCAACCGTTACGATTGCCGTTATATCCACCGGATGCTTCTTTAACCCTCTCAACAAAACAGGAAGGCCGGTTCCCCCTCCGATGATCACAACCTTAGGCTGTTTCTTTTTATCTAACATCTGCTTTCCCCTTACTTTTTTCGATATCGCGATGTGATACTTGAACCCTGTAATCCTTTTTGAAGTGGTTTGAAATATACTCCGTCAAAGCTACAGAACGGTGCTGACCGCCTGTACACCCAATCGCAACAACAAGCTGTGCTTTCCCTTCACGTTTATAATATGGAAGCATGAAAGCGAGCAGATCGGTCACTTTTTCCAAGAATTTTTGCGTCTCACTCCATTTTAAAACGTAACTCGACACTTCCTGTTCCAAACCAGTCCTTGGCCTCATATGATCAATATAATATGGATTTGGCAGGAACCGTACATCAAACACAAGGTCGGCATCTATGGGCAGACCATGCTTGAACCCGAACGACATGACATTGACTGTAAAACCGACACTTTTATCGGCAGAAAACTCCGAAGCGATTTTCTCCCTCAATTCGCGCGGCTTCAGTTGGGAAGTATTAAAGATCAGCTGGGCCCTTCCCTTCAATTCGTCCAAAAGTTCCCGTTCCATTTTAATGCCTTCCAATGGCCGACCTAATGGAGCAAGGGGATGGGTCCTTCTCGTTTCCTTATATCTGCGTACCAAGGAATCATCATCCGCTTCAAGAAAAAGGATTCTTGGTGATACTGCAGCTGCATCCGTTAAATTATCCAGTGCAAGAAATAAGGAATCAAAAAATTCCCTTCCCCTTAAATCCATGACAAGAGCCACTTTATTCATCTTATTCCCGGAGTCCTTCATTAACTCCAAAAACTTTGGCAACAGCGTGGGCGGCAAATTATCGACGCAAAAAAAGCCGAGGTCTTCAAAACTTTGAACCGCCACTGTCTTGCCTGCTCCGGACATACCGGTAATGATGACCAATTGCGTTTCACTCATCTGCCCTGTACTCATAGTTTCTCCGCCCCCATGTATAGCAATCTTTTTTATATCTAAAAATTAACCTGGATCCAACCGGTAAGAAAGCAGCTTGAACTCTGGCGTATAGGTAAAGGTTCCATAGATGATCCCACTGCCATGAACCATATAATCCAGGATGTGAAAATCACCTTCAGCCATCATCAGCTTTTTAACATCTTCAACCGGATGCCAGCTAAGTTCCCCTTCTTCACAAACATCCACATTTACACCATCGGAATCCGTTGCAAAGAAAGTGAACATCATCCATTCTGATAAAACTTTATCTCCGTCCTTCATGATGAAGGTGAAAATACCTTTGATGGAAGGGTTTTTTAAATAAACGCCCGTTTCTTCGCGATATTCCCTAATGCAAGCATCGCGTACAGACTCCCCAGGTTCCATCTTGCCGCCGGGAGCTACCCACCATCCGCGTCTAGGCTTTTTCAATAAGAGGATTTGATTATCTCTGATCAATACACAGTTTGTGACACGTTGCACGTTCTTCACCTCGATTGGCTCTGCTCGACTATAGAAACCTTCACCCCCCGTGTTGAAGAGATTCAGTTTATATCCTTAAACCGCCGCTAGATATCCATTTGGCGATTTACAAATGCTAATAGTTCAAACAAGTTGTATTTTTCATCTTCTTACCATTATGAAAGATATATATATGTTTAGTATATCTTATCATTATACTATTTTTAAAATGAGCAAACAATAAAGTAAACTTCCTGCATTGGGGGAATCTTCATTCGCAAGGAATCACATAGGTAAGCCTTTATCCTGCTTAACTCCTATTCTTCTCCACTTTCGCTTCCTAAATGCAAAGGAAAGGCTTACTTCACATTAAAAACCGCTCGGGAACATCCTAAAAATTGGAACTAAAGATATAGTCTCAAAGCAGGAAAACAAAAAAAAGACACAGAAACTTATTCTGTGTCCTTAAACGTTTATAATTAAAGGGGGTCAACTTCTATCCCCTACTATACCGAATCATTATTTCACGCGTGTTACAACATCGTTAAAACGGAATTACGATTGTATATTCTTGTGATATCAAGCCTTTGGCTGCAATTTTTCTTGAAGTTCCTCAACAAAATGCTGAGCGGATTGGGCGGCAATGCTTCCATCGCCTGTAGCTGTAACGATTTGGCGCAATGTTTTTTCACGAACATCACCTGCAGCAAAAATACCAGGTACACGTGTTTCCATCCGATCATTCGTTTCAATATAGCCTGTTGAGTTCAAGATGCCCAAGTTTTCAAATGGTTTCGTTAGCGGAAGCATTCCGATATAAATGAATACACCGTCTGCGTCCATCACTGTCTCTTCTCCGTTTTCAGTGGAAACTAGTGTGACACCGCCGACCTTGCCGCCTTTTTCATTGATTTCCTTCAAAGTGTGATTCCAGATGAAGTTAATTTTCTCATTGGCAAATGCACGATCTTGAAGAATCTTTTGAGCACGAAGTTCGTCACGTCTGTGAACGATCGTCACTTTTGAAGCAAAGCGGGTTAAGTACACACCCTCTTCAACAGCAGAGTCTCCGCCGCCGATAACGAACAGTTCTTTTTGCTTGAAGAATGCACCATCACAAACTGCACAATACGATACACCGCGGCCGCCCAATTCTTTTTCGCCAGGAACGCCGATTTTCTTGTATTCGGCACCAGATGAAATGATGATTGAACGTGCTTTGAATTCCTTTGAACCGGCTTTGATCGTTTTATACTCTTCACCGTCGATGATTTCCTTAACATCCCCATAGGCATACTCCGCACCGAATTTCTTTGCATGGTCAAACATTTTCGTTGAAAGTTCAGGTCCGAGTATAGTGTCGAACCCAGGATAATTTTCAACTTCCTCCGTATTGGCCATTTGCCCGCCTGGTACTCCGCGTTCTAACATCAATGTTGAAAGGTTCGCACGTGATGTATAGACAGCCGCCGTCATCCCTGCAGGACCAGCTCCAATAATAACAACGTCATAAATTTTTTCAGACATGTTTTCACTCCTCCATATTCCATTACAAATGGAACCTTCACTACGGTTAGTGTTCCCTACCTATTATCCTATATAACAAATAATTTTTCGTCCAAATATCTGCTCATCCGATTAAGTTTTGAACCAACTTCACGTACTTCGATAAGGTGGACACCGAAATGAAATGTTTGTCTGCGATTGCCTGTTTGCTCGCCTTCTCACTTTTAAGCTGAATCCACACGTACTCCACCGCAGATGCCCATCCTGCAGGATTATTTAGCTTCTGCTCGGATTTCACCGCTTCGATGAAAACGGAAAACCACATTAAATAGAGCCCGGCTTCATTTAATTGTATCGGTTGGAAATGCTGATATAATAACTCAGCTGTGCGATCGGCAAAATCAATCGGTGTTAATTGGCGATCTTTAGCAGGACCTTGAACAAGTTCGGCATAATCACGTTCCAAGTCAGTGAAATTCTGGTTTAGGTTGAGGACCTGGTTTTTCAATAGCTTCTGTTTATGAACCGAATGTTTCAGAAGGAAAATGGCAAAAAGCCTTTCTTCGATGAATTCACTTTCCAGCCTTTTTATAATAGAAGGAAAATGATGTTCAAAACCATCTGAAGTTGCATTCATATCTCCCCAAGGCTCCATGCCTTCCTTTTCCGGGTTCATTTCCACGACCTTTTTCCATGCCTTTTTAGCAGCCTGTTCGTGGCCTAAGTGGTAAGCGGAAATGGTAAGCCAATAGTAGAAGGTTCCATCTCCTTCGAACCCTTGCTTTTGAAGTCCTTTAAGCCAATTATATGCAGAATCATAATTTCCGATCAGAGCGAAGGTCGCTCCAAGCTTGAAACGATGTTCGGATAGCATCGGCCTAATTTTCTCCAGCATCTGTATGAGCTCTTCAACCTTTGCCTCATCCTGTTGATAATGATGAAATACAACAAGGTTACAAAGCGCATGCAGGTTTCCCGGACTTTTTTCCAGTACCTCATCAAGTGTCGCAAAAGCTTCATTCACTTGACCAAGATAGAAATAGGCAAGTGCCAGGTTATTATAAGCGGACCAGTAATCCTCGTACTCGGCAATAGTTTCTTTCAGCACTTCGATCGCCTTCGGGAAATTGCCTGATTCCAGGTACTCACGGGCTTGTTCCTGTTTGGTAATGAGCCCATCATGCTTAAAGGGATTTTCTTCTGACTCATCCGACTCAAAAGTTATCAATTCAAGCAGATCCTCTGCGTCATCGCTGAACTCCCCGTCTTCTTCTTTATCAAGATAAGCACTGGCGTGACGATAAGCCTCCTTGAACATGCCTAAGTGGGCATAATTATTCGCCAGGAAGTAATGACATTCCGACATATAGGGATCCATCACATCCAAGATGTTTTCCAAAAGGTTGTTTGAATAATTATATTCACCGATTTCCGAGCAAGTGATTGCCAATTGACAAGCTATCATCGGTTCAGCAGGTTCAAGTTCCAGCGCACGTTCCAGGTATTTCTTTGATTTAGGTAATTCCCGTCTATGATAAGCTTTTAAACCCTTGGTGAAATAATACTCACCTGTTGGGTGAAAGGTTAGAATTTTTGCCTGTTGGCCAAATTTAGAGTCTTTACTCATGTAATCCTCCATCTACAAGTTGATTAACCATAGTATTATAACATATTGGAGAAAATTTGCCGAACAATTCAAGAAAATGGAAAACGGGAATCATCAAGCTTTCTTCAAGAAAAATCGAAGCATTTTCCTTGTCATATGGGGATTCAAGATCGCTGCTCGCCATCGCAAATACACACAAAAGCCCTCCTATTGACGGAGGGCAATCACATTCATTCGGTTTCTTTCGGTTCGTCCTTATCGGCATGTCTAGCCTTCAATACATCAAGCACCGCTTGGAAAGGCAGCTCCTGCTCTTGAAGAAGAACGAATAAGTGATAGAGGAGATCGGCACTTTCCATCGAAAGTTCCTCTGCATCACGGTTCTTAGCAGCAATGATCACTTCTGCCGCTTCTTCACCGACTTTCTTCAGGATCTTATCCACGCCCTTATCGAATAGGTAGGTCGTATATGAACCTTCAGGCATTTCCGACTTTCTTTTTTCAATCAATCTTTCCAATTCCGTCAAGAAAGTCACATCCGCCTTCACGTGTTGTCCGGCTTCACCATTTTGGTAAATCGTTTCGCTAAAACAGCTTGTTGCCCCTGTATGGCACGCAGGACCTGCAGGAACGACCCGAACGACCAATGCATCTTGATCGCAGTCATACTTCATTTCGGTGATTTTCTGGATATTGCCGCTGGTTGCTCCTTTATGCCATAATTCATTGCGCGAACGGCTGAAGAAAACCGTTTCCCCTTTTTCAATCGACAATTGCAGAGATTCTTGATTCATGTAAGCAAGTGTCAGCACTTCGCCTGTTCCTGCATCTTGAATAATTGCCGGTACCAAACCTTTTTCATCGTATTTAATAGTTTCAAGATTCATCGTACAACCACTCCTTGTTGTTTGAGAAACGCTTTGACTTCTTTAACGGATGTTTCTTTATAATGAAAAATAGATGCCGCCAATGCTGCGTCGGCTTTACCTTCTTGGAAGGCTTCCTGGAAATGTTCAGCGTTGCCTGCCCCGCCAGAGGCGATGACCGGAACTGAAACGGCTTCAGATACCGTTTTTGTCAAAGCGATATTAAACCCTTGTTTCTCGCCGTCACAATCCATGCTTGTCAATAAAATTTCCCCAGCACCGCGGGATATGGCTTCCTTCGCCCACTCGGTCACTTCCCATTCAGTCGGTTTCCGGCCGCCGTGGGTATATACGCGCCAAGACCCAAGCCCTTCATCATATCGGGCGTCTATGGCAACCACGATACATTGGGAACCAAAATAATCAGCACCTTCATTAATTAAATCAGGACGGAGGATGGCTGCTGTATTTAAGGATACTTTATCGGCACCGGCCCGCAGGATCTTCTTCATATCCGCCAATGAATTAATGCCGCCGCCCACCGTGAACGGGATTGCCAAGCTGCCCGCTACCGCTTGAACGACGTCGACGATCGTTTCCCTGCCTTCATGTGATGCGGAAATATCCAGGAAGACAAGCTCATCGGCACCTTCTTGGTCGTAAAAGGCTGCAAGTTCGACCGGATCTCCAGCATCCCTAAGGGAAACAAATTGTATGCCCTTGACTACACGCCCATCTTTTACATCGAGACATGGAATAATTCGTTTAGTGAGCATTTAACCACGCACCTTTTCTAGTGCATCTTCTACAGTAAAGCGGTTGGTATAAAGTGCCTTGCCAATGATAGCCCCTGCAATTCCTTGGGCTTCATACTCCTTGAGGGTGATAAGGTCTTCGAGTGAACTAATCCCTCCTGAAGCAATCACGTTTTTACCAGTTGCCTCCGCCATGGCCAATATACCTTTCACATTCGGCCCTGAAAGCATGCCATCCGTTGCGATATCAGTCACGATAAAGGTCTCGGCACCAGCATCGGCCAGTAGTTTGCCAAGATCTACCGCAAGGGTTCCAGACGTTTGAAGCCAGCCATGAGTGGCAACCTTGCCATCCTTCGCATCGATCCCGATAGCGATATGGCTTCCATATTTCCTAATCATATCTTTAGTGAAATCAGGGTCTGAAACGGCCGAGCTGCCTAGAATGACACGTTCCACTCCATTATCCAGATAATGGGCTATATCCCGTTCCGTTCGGATTCCGCCGCCGATTTGAATGCGGGCGCCTAACTCACTTGCCGCTTTAATTACGTATGAATCATTGATTCTTACTCCCTCTTTAGCTCCGTCAAGGTCGACCATATGTATCCAACCGGCTCCTTGGTCCGCAAAGCTTTTAGCCATATCGAAGGGGGAATCACCATAAACGGTTTCCTGATTGTAATCTCCCTGGATTAAGCGGACGCATTTGCCTCCGCGCATATCAATCGCCGGGTAAATAGTAAAGTTGCTCATGCTTCTTCCTTCCCTTCTACTAATGACAGATAATTTCTCAAGAGTGACATACCCATATTCCCGCTTTTTTCCGGATGGAACTGCATGCCGAATACATTCCCTTTACCAACGATCGCCGGCACTTCCACATCATACGTCGCCGAAGCAGTAACGAATGATTCATCTGTATCGACGTAGTATGAATGGACGAAATAAACATGTTCCTCTTCCAGCCCCTCATTCACTGGTGATGCGTGTTTGAATTCAAGTCGATTCCAGCCCATGTGCGGCACTTTATAAACCTGGTCATTCGTATCCACTCCCTTAAAACGAACGACTTTTCCCGGGATGAGGGATAATCCTTTTGCCGGTCCATTTTCCTCACTTTCATCAAAGAGAAGCTGCATACCAAGGCAGATGCCTAATAGATACCCCCCATCCGCTACATATCCCCGCAGAAATTCATCCAGCTTTTGTTTTTCCAAGAGACTCATGGCATCCCTGAAAGAGCCAACGCCGGGAAGTATGATCCCTTTCGCCTTTGAAAGTTCTTTTGGGTCATCGGAAATGAATGAATCGGCACCAAGGCGCTCAAGCCCTTTACTTACAGAAAATAAATTCCCCATGCCATAATCGACGATCCCGATCATTTACAACATTCCTTTCGTCGAAGGGATGCCTTTGACACGTGGATCGATTGTCGTAGCTTCATCCAATGCACGTCCAAGCGCTTTGAATATTGCTTCGATCATATGATGTGTGTTGTGACCGTAATGAACGACTACATGAAGGTTCATCCTGGCTTCAAGTGCGAATTTCCAAAGAAACTCGTGCACCAGTTCAGTATCGAAAGTACCGACCTTTTGCGAAGGAAACTCAGCCCGGAACTCAAGATGCGGACGATTGCTTAAATCGATGACAACCTGGGCGAGTGCTTCATCCATAGGTACGAAAGCATTTCCGTAACGCTTTATCCCGCGCTTGTCTCCAAGGGCCTCCAATAACGTCTGACCCAAGCAAATGCCAATATCTTCAGTTGTATGGTGATCATCCACGTCCGTATCCCCATTTGCATCTACTGTCAAATCAAACTTCCCGTGTTTCGTGAACAAATCCAGCATATGCGTCATAAACGGAACGCCGGTCTTAATGGAGGAATTACCTTCCCCATCCACATCAAATTTCAAACTTATTTCCGTCTCATTCGTCTTTCGCTCCACACTAGCAAAACGTTCCATTACAGCTCCTCCTCAACGGGGTACGACCCCTTTTCCTAAGATGTAAAAGCATGTCTAAAGTTTTTATATCACTGATTTCACTTATTTAATCATTCAGGACCTTTTCCCGATTCATTCACACCACGTGATTCGATGGCACGGGCATGGGCCTCCAATCCTTCCATTCGGGCAAATGCTGCGATTTTTTCTGCATTTTTGCGGAAGGCTTTTTCACTATACATGATGATGCTCGATTTCTTTTGGAAATCATCCACATTCAGCGGGCTGGAAAAACGGGCGGTTCCATTGGTAGGCAACACATGATTGGGGCCTGCAAAGTAATCCCCGACGGGCTCCGAGCTATAGCGGCCAATGAAGATTGCACCGGCATGGCGGATTTTAGCCATGATTTCAAGTGCATCTGTGGTCACAATTTCCAAATGTTCCGGTGCAAGTTCATTAATCGCTTCAACAGCTTCTGCCATATTCCCGCATACAACGATTCTTCCATAATCCCTTATCGAGGCTGCAGCAATATCATGACGTGGAAGCAACGCCACCTGCTTGGTCACTTCTTCAGCCACTTCTTCTGCAAGAGACGTAGAAGTCGTGACCAAAACACTGCAAGCCCGGGCATCATGCTCCGCCTGTGATAACAAGTCTGCCGCTACTTCTGCAGCGATGGCCGTTTCGTCCGCCAATACCGCTATTTCACTTGGACCTGCTATCATATCAATGGCGACATCCCCGAATACTTCGCGCTTCGCTAACGCCACATATATATTTCCCGGACCCACTATTTTATCCACTTTCTTAATTGTTTCCGTCCCATAAGCGAGGGCAGCTATGGCCTGGGCCCCGCCAACTTTATAGATTTCCTTAACTCCGGCAATTTTAGCGGCTGCCAAAACCGCTGGCGATAATTTCCCATCTTTCCCTGGAGGAGATACCATAACGATCCGTTCCACCCCCGCGGCCTTCGCAGGCAGTGCATTCATCAATACTGACGAAGGATAGGCCGCTGTGCCTCCAGGTACATAAACACCTACAGCATCAAGAGGTGTCAATTTTTGTCCTAGCATCGTTCCCGTATCATCAGTCGTAAACCATGAATTTCGAATTTGTTTCTCGTGAAACATTCGGATATTATTCGCAGCTTCTTGAATAATCTCAAGCTGCTCAGCAGTCAATGCCGCTGTCGCTTCTTCCATTTCCAGCTCCGATACAAGCAATTCCCCTGGACTGACACCATCGAAACGTTCGGTATAGGTATGTAAAGCCGCGTTTCCGCTTTTCCTGACATCATAAATAATATCCTGAACCGCTTTTCTTTGATCGGCAGTACCTGCTTCAACCGAGCGTTTCAGGGAAATCCCTTCAGCAAACCGTTCTATTTTCATACCTTCACCTCATTAGCGATTCTTTACTATTCAATAATTTCTGCTAGCCGTTCCACGATTTCGGTAATCCTTGCTTCTTTAATTCGATAGCTGACAGGGTTTGCTACCAGCCTCGAAGTCACATTGGCGATTTTCGCATATTCCACAAGACCGTTTTCCTTCAATGTCCGCCCGGTTGAAACGATATCGACGATTCGTTCAGCTAAACCAATTAACGGTGCTAACTCAATAGACCCATTCAACTTTATAATCTCGACTTGCTCCCCCTGCTCGCGAAAATAACTGGAAGCAACATTCGGGTATTTACTGGCTATTTTGGGGGCGATGTCACTTATTTTCGTACCTGGCAGTCCAGCTACAGCCAAGTAGCAGGCACTGATTTTCAAATCAAGTAACTCATAGACATCACGTTCTTCCTCAAGCATGACATCCTTCCCTGCAATTCCAATGTCAGCGACGCCGTGTTCCACATAGGTTACGACATCCATCGGTTTAGCTAAAATGAACCGCAGATTCTCTTCTTCCACCTCAAGGATCAATTTCCGGGAATCATCAAACTCGGGAGGGAGACGAAAACCGGCCCTTCTTAATAGCTCTGCCGCTTCTTCAAATATTCTCCCTTTCGGCATGGCAATCGTTAAAAAGCTATTATTCATCTTTTCCATTCCCCCCGTTCCCCACGAATAAATGAACTTCAGAAAATGTCCGTGTAAAAGCATCGACATTTTGGACGACTGTAATATCCTGAATCGTTACCAATTTCCCTACGGAGCGTTTTTCCCTTGCAAAACCGATCGCTTCCAATCTTCGTTCGGGACTGAATAAAATACATTCTGGCGCGACAGGCTGAATCGGCTCCCCAAGAGCTTCTGCAAGACGATCCACCCGGATTGCAAAACCTGTGGCCGAAGCATTCCAGCCGAACTTCTCAAGCAGATTATCATACCGGCCACCATTGCCGATTGGAGAACCGACTTGTCCGGCATACACTTCAAATAAAGTTCCCGTGTAATAACTCATATGACTGACCAATGTTAGGTCGAAGCTCACATATTGTTCAACGTCAAATTCTTTTAGCTGCGCAGACAATTCCTTCAGTTCAGCCAAAGAATCTTGCCCTTTATTATTTTCAACCAACCCTAGCGCCTTTTCCACGGTTCCTTCACTGCCACGTAAGGAGGTAAATTCGATAAGCCGTTGTTTATCAATGGATGAAAGCGGCAGTGATTTAACATGCTCGCGATAACCAACATAATTTTTTTCATACAAAAACTTCCTTAATATAGAGGCCCTTTCCTCCGTACCTAGAATACTCAAGAAAAACTCTTGCAGAAATCCGATATGTCCAATGGAAATTTTAAATTCCTGAAGCCCTGCAGCCTTTAGAGCATCCGCAAGCAGGGCAATCATTTCAGCATCGGCACTTATTGACTTATTTCCGATACATTCAATGCCAATCTGTTCGAATTCTGCCGGCCTGCCTCCTTCACGCTGCTGTGCCCGGTATACATTCGCGGAATAGGCCAGGCGAAGCGGAATTTGCTGTTTTAGCAGCTTGGATGCTGCGACCCGTGCAATGGGCGCTGTCATCTCGGGACGAAGTACGAGCGTATGCCCCTGGGAATCAAGAAGTTTAAACAACTGTTGATCCAATATTGCTGAAGCCTCGCCAATTGTTTCATAATATTCCAAAGCTGGCGTTTCAATAAATTGATAGCCCCACTTCTTGATTTCATCACTCATTTTATTTCTGGCCGACACTTTCGTTTCATACAGCACCGGCAATGTATCTCTCATGCCTAATGGTTTTTCAAACATAAATGGCTTTGTCACGACTGCACATCCTTTTGCAATATTGATTACTATCTATATCCAATCGGTCCGCCTTAGGCAAAAACCGATGCACCCATTCCCTATTTTGTTTATCCCTTTATCTTTCCAAGGTTTTCACGCTTAAATCCAATTTTCGGATAACATATAAAAATAGTATCAAATTAAATGACATAATCATATAAATAATCGCAATAATCTATTAAATTACTTTAGTTCGCTAATATGGTAGCAGGTTGAAGTTATTAATAGTTTACCCCCGCCCCCACCTCACGTCAAGGAAAATATGCCTAATCCCATTCCTTCCATACCACGTCGGTCTTGAATATTCTTCACGATCGGTTTAAGCCCTTTTCCCCAGACAATTCCTCCTATCTTTAGCCATTCATTGTTATTAATGTGTACCTTTTGGTTTAGCTGTTTTATAATACATAGGGGTTTGGCAATATTAGAGAAATTTAGGGGGATATGGGAATGAAGAAATATTTTTCGTTTTTTGTGGCACTTATCGTTCTTTTTTCACTGGGTTCAAGCGGAACGAAGGGTTTTGCGGCAACTAAGATCAACCAGGATGAGCTTAATGCATACCTTTCTGAAGTTAGAATGACGCAAGAAGAATTGGAAGAGTATTTATCCTATTACGACTTAACATTGAATGAATTGAAATCGGCAGAAGAGTTGCGTGAAACATTAGGACCTGCCGTCACTCCTGAGACCTTACAGAATCTACTTAAACAATATGAAATGACAGAAGCTGAACTTACTGAATTACTAATGGAATACGGCGAACTGGAAGAGGGGGATTCCATCATCGATACCTTCCATTTCATTTACGACATTGAGGATATCATCGATTTAGAAATGAATTATGATGAGGAAGAGATGGAATATGATGAAGAAGAGATCAGCGATTTAATGGATGGTCTCTTTACTGAGATCGGCCTTACGGACGAAGAGCTCGACAGATTCATGAACCACCTTTTGCCTATCGTCGAAGACCCTTCTTTTGAATCTCGTTTAATGGCGATCTCCGATAGGATGAATCAACTAGAGTATTTTGAAACAATTGATGAATTATCTGCAGAACAAGTGGCAGAATTGCTTTCGATATATAATGATCTTCAAAGCTTGCTGCAAATTCAATTCAAATTCGCTTTAATTCAGGATGGTGCCAAGACAAACCTTTCCCTTGATGCATTATTCCAGCTTAAGGAATTGACGAATGCTAGTTTACTAGTTTCCATTTATGATTTAAACGGCAAGTTCCTGCTCGATTTTACATTGACCGGTGAAATGATCGGTTCCGATTTAGTGAAAGAAACCGGCAATGACATGAAACAGTCCACTGAGGTCATTTCTAAAGTGGCTGAGGTAAAAAAAGAAAAGAAGAAACCGGCAAAACCTGAGCATAAAACGGAAAAAGGCGGAGTGCTTCCTAAAACGGCAGGTAATTATTTATTCGGTGCTTTATTCGGTTTAGTGTTGATGGGTATCGCTTTCGGATTAATTAGAAAAGCGAGACTCACTAATTAAGATGAGCAAAAAAAGGCAATCCAGGCATAAGAAAAAATCGTTGCTTATCACTGCTGTATGCTTTTTGACCTTAGGTTTTTATTTTACAACGACAAACGCTTATACGCTGTTAAAAGGCTATGCCCTATATAAATGGAATAATTCTGACACGACGGAAGCAACGGCTAAGCTCCCCGAACCGAAGACGAAAGCAGATAATCCTGATGGCATTGAACTATATGAAGAACGACCGGAAACCGGTGATTTGATGGGTGAGCTATATATTCCAAAAATCGAAGCAACACTCCCGATTTATCACGGAACGTACGAAGATGAGCTCGAAAAGGGCGTCGGCCATTATGCGGGGTCCGTCCTTCCCGGTGAAAAGGATAATTCCGTTTTATCCGGTCATCGAGATACAATTTTCAGAGATCTAGGTGAAGTCGGCGAGGGTGACTTGCTGATTGCCAAGACAGAAGCAGGTACGTTTACATATAAAGTGAGGAAGGTCCGTATCGTCGATGCAGATGACCGTACCGTGATCGTTCCCAAGCCTAAAGCCACACTTACAGTAACAACCTGCTACCCGTTTTCATATATTGGTAGTGCACCGGAACGGTACGTATTGGTTGCCGATTTATTGAAATCGGAATAGATAAATGAGATGCGGGGCTGAAGTCGTTCAGCTCCCTCTTCATAAATCTTTACTAGATGATAGGAGGACAAGCTCAATATGGAAAAACAGGCACAGGAAAGGTTTTTTCAAATTTTAAAAGAAACGTATGAAGCGACGGTGAACCAGGAAAATGTATCAATCAACGAAGTGATAGAGCGTCTAAAGAATGAACTGACTCCGTTATACCCAAAATGCCATTAAAAAAGGACCTGCCGCATATAGGGGCAAGTCCCTTTTTTCATAAGGAAGTTTGCTGCTCTCTCTCAAGCATTTCCTCTTTGGTATATATGATTTTCATTGGATTCCCGCCAACGAAAGCTCCCTCCGGAACATCCTTATGGACAAGCGTCCCCGCAGAGACAATCGCCCCATTACCAATTGAAAGTCCTGGAAGAATGGTCGAATTCGCGCCAATCAATACTTCATCGCCAATGACCACTTCTCCTAAACGATATTCATGAATCAAATATTCATGAGCAAGGATCGTCGTATTATAGCCAATGACAGTATTTATTCCGACCGTTATTTTTTCCGGAAACATCACATCCGGCATGACCATCAAGGCAAACGAAGTATGCTTCCCGACCTTCATATGTAAAAAAGTCCTGTATAGCCAATTCTTCATGCCCAGAAAAGGCGTGTAACGAGCTAGCTGTATCACCACAAAATTCTTGACGACTTTCCAGAATGGAACGGTCTTATATACATGCCATAGTGAATTGGCCCCTTCAACTGGATAGCGGGACGTGCGTCTCATTTTTTTCTAGCCTCCGTGAGTTTTTCAACCTCAACGATACTCAATAAATCCGCCATCTGCTCAAGCATATAATCAGGGTGATAGCTTTCCAGTAATTCACGGCCTTTAATGGACCAGGAGACCCCTGCCGTTTTTGTACCTGTATTTTTCCCGCCCATGATATCATGATAACTGTCGCCAATCATGATCGCTTCTTCAGGAACCGAACCGAGCTGATGTAAAGCTTTTACCAAAGGCTCTGGGTCCGGCTTTGCCTTTTCCACCTCATCCAGTGTGACCACCACTTCAAAGAACTGATCCAGATTGCTTAAACGCAGGCCCTTTTCGACGACATCGCGCTTCTTTGTCGTTACGACTGCCAATTTATAACCGCTCTGCTTCAGCGTTTGAACGGTTTCGAACACCCCGTCAAATTGTGTGACAAGCAAATCATGGTTCCTCCAATTATGCTCCCGATAGTATGCGATCATTTCATCCACACGTTTTGGATCGATGGAAGAAAACGTATCGACCAAAGTCGGTCCGATAAATGGAATGATATCTTCCCGATTGTACTTTCCAGGACAAAAGTGGTTTAAAGTTTCTGTAAAAGAGGCGATGATCAATTCATTTGTATTGATCAACGTACCATCAAGATCAAATAATAATGTAGTTATGTTACTGTTCATATACAGCTTCCTTTCTCTGTACCCTATCAGTCCGATTCCATATATACGCAACGACCATCGTTAAAACAATGGCAGTGAGCAGCCGAATAAGTAACAACGGCAAGACCGGAATCCCCAGCGGAATAAAAATCAGTGTGTCTTCTACAACAGCATGGCAGGCAACTAAAAAGATGAATGCAATCGTCATATCCTTCTTCGAAACATTATCCTCTTTAGCCGCTTGAATCATCACGCCTGCACCATATGCCAAACCGAGAGTCAGGCCTGTAACGAAAGGCATGGAAGCATTCGGCTTCATCCCCAGGACCTTCATGAAAGGGGCAAGGGCTTTCGAGAAGGCTTCCAGCCACTTTAAATCCTTCATGATTTGAACCGCAACCATGAGCGGAATAACGATGACCGCCAGCTGGCCAATGCCTGAAAGGGCCTGGATGACCCCATGGAAAAGGATTGCTCCCGTTCCGTTAATCTCTGCAGCCTGCCCGATAGCCGTTCCTTGGGCCATTTCAGATCCGCCCTGCCAAACAAGATTGATGACGACAGCGGACAAAAGCGCAAGCCCGATCCGTACTGTTAGGATGACCCACAGCTTGACACCGGTTTTCATCGCCACACCTGACTCGATCAATAAATTATGTGAAAAAGATAGCATCATAGCGATGATAAAAACTTCTTTCACAGTCAAATCAAGCGTTAATATGCCTGCAATCGCTGCGTATAAATTCAGGAAATTCCCTAATACAAGCGGAATTGCAGCATCCCCTGGAAGACCGATGAGATTCATCAAAGGCGCTATCAAGTTGATGATGAACGGCAATACAGGCGTATATTGAAGCACAGTGACGATCAGAGTAACCGGAAATATCACTTTCCCCAAAGACCAGGTTGTATTCAAGCCTGAAAGAAGTCCCTTTTTAACCGAATCCACTATCACTATGCCCTCTCCCTTTTCACATATTACCTATGCATCTAAATATCTTTTGTCTGCATGCCCGCGGACCCTTCTATAGACCACTAAAGCAATGGCTACAGCTATCAACACTATCGAAATCACTTGTGCGATACGCAGTGACTCCGTCAGCATCAAACTGTCCGTCCGCAATCCTTCGATGAAATAACGTCCGATGGAATACCATATTACATAGGTTAAAAACAGTTCCCCCCTGCGCAAGTTCACTTTCCGTAAACTTAAGAGAATTATGACTCCGAGGATATTCCAAATCGATTCATACAAGAAGGTTGGGTGATAATACGTACCGTTTATGTACATTTGATTTATGATGAATTCAGGCAAATGCATATTTTCAAGGAATGACCGTGTTACTTCTCCCCCATGCGCTTCCTGATTCATGAAATTACCCCAACGGCCAATCGCCTGCCCCAACAATAAGCTCGGTGCAGCAATATCCACCAGCTTCCAAAATGAGACCTTCTTGACCTTTGCAAAAACGATTGCAGTCAGCACCGATCCGATCAACGCACCATGTATGGCAATTCCGCCATTCCATATTTTTATGATATCCCCCGGGTTTTGTGAATAGTACTCCCATTGGAAGATCACATAATAAATACGGGCACTAATGATCGCGATCGGGACAGCAAACAAAATCAAATCAGTAAATATTTCCTTATCAAGACCTCTTCGCTCCGACTCCCTTAATGCGATAATAAGACCCAATAACACACCGAAACCGATGATTAGCCCATACCAATGTACCTGAATGGGACCTAGATCAATCGCTATCGGATTCAGCGGCTGTATTCCTTGTTCCATTTTGTCCCCTCTTTTCCTATAACCTTTTAAAATTCATCATGTTCCGGATCTGCAATGGCATGGTTCAAGCGATCTGAAAACTGTTCTGCAGCATTTACTCCCATTCGTTTCAGGCGGTAATTCATGGCTGCCACTTCAATGATAACAGCTAAATTTCGCCCTGGACGGACAGGTACGGTAATTTTCGTCACTTCCGTATCGATGATTTTCATTTTCTCTTCATCAAGGCCAACCCGGTCATACTGCTTATTTTTTTCCCATAGTTCCAGATTGATGACGATTGAGATCTTTTTATTGCTGCGGACTGCACCAGCTCCAAAAAGTGTCATTACATTTATGATTCCCAATCCCCTAATTTCAAGAAGATGTTCAATTAAATCCGGGGCATTCCCGACTAGCGTATCTTGATCTTCCTGCCTGATTTCGACACAGTCATCGGCTACGAGGCGATGACCCCGTTTCACTAATTCCAGGGCTGTCTCACTTTTACCGACTCCGCTTTTACCGGTGATCAACACACCTAAACCATAGATATCCACCAATACACCATGAACGGCAGTGGTTGGTGCCAACCTGCTTTCAAGGAAATTTGTCAGACGGCTGTATAACCTTGTCGTCTTCATATTGGATCTCATCACAGGAACGGATTCCCGCTCAGAAGCTTCGATCAATTCTAACGGCACTTCCTGACCACGCGTAATGATGATGCCTGGAGTAAAGTCCCGGCACAACTCTTCCATCCTCTGTATTCGATCCGGTTCATTCAACCGATTAAAAAAGGACATCTCCGTCATACCTAACAGCTGTACTCGATCTGCGGGATAATAATCAAAAAAACCGGCTATTTCAAGTCCGGGACGAGATAAATCACTCGTGACGATCGGTCGGTTAATTCCTTCTTCCCCACTGATAAGTTCTAGACCGAACGCTTCTACTATATCCTTTGTACGGACTTTTGCCATATATCTTTCCTCCTTTTGGAGCGATGCTATTTTTTGAGATACTTTTTCTATTTTAGCATTTTTCTGTTAATAACCAAACAATGCATTATCGATTTATCGTTTTTTTATTCACTCCGCACGGATGATGGCAGCGGGATGGCCCCATAACCAGTAAAGAGAGGGGAGGGACATACATGAATCCTTACACCAAAATAAAAGCAAGCCCGGCAGTTTATATTGGCGGGCTCTCTTAGTAGACAAAAGAGGGAGAATAATGTTCCTGAACCAACTCCAACGCAAAACCTTCAACTCCTTAAATATGGTTTCTATCTAAATTTAATAACAAATTTGATTGGAGAGGAAGGTACGAGACTCCTGCGGGCAAAGCGCGTCTAGGGGATACCCCACAGGCGCAAGCCGAGGAGACTCCACGACCGCCTCTGGATAAGCGAGTGGCTGGAGCGGAAATCAACATCCAAATTGTACAATCCAAAAAAAAATGCAGGCAAACTCATTTTCAGAGAGTTTGCATGCATTTTGCGCCGCCAGTGAACTTTCCCTTTTCAGGAAACCGTTATTGCTGCAGTCTTCGTTTCTGCAAAAACATGAAGCACAGGAACCTCTTCTTTAACTGTCTTGAACTTAAGGACCTTCTGAACCACATCACTTTTCTCTTCGATGATGGTCATCCCTTCCAAAGTTACATTAAAGCTTCCTAAATTGGATTTCAACTCTCCTTCGATCGCCTTACCTGGAGGCAGGGTCAGCTGGACTTTTCCAGTGACTGACTTAGCATGGATCGAATCGCAATCCATCCCTGAATTCGTACAGATGACTTCACCATTGAACGTTTGAACATCCAATTTCTTGAAGTACCCATCGGCATTAATCGCTCCATTCAGGGTCTCGGCTTCCAAGTCATTAAAATTTGTATCTGAAATGGTGATCATCCCGTTACCAGTTTCAAGGTCACAGGAATCACCCGTACCCTGCATGATATGAATGGCACCATTCGCCGTTTTCGCTTTAAAGTTCTCTGATTTCAATGATTCAGCCGTGATTGCGCCATTGAACATCCTTACATGAATGTCCTCATATTCTTTTCTTGGAATGTACATGGTCGTATCAACCTTTATGGATTTTTCACGAACCATGAACTTCAATTTTCCATTTTCAATCGTGAAATCGACTTCTTCCAAAAAGTTTTTCCTGGCTTCTTCTATATCTTCCACACGGTATACCTTAGCTTGGCATTCCACCCGGACATCATCATGGTCCCATGCGGCGATTTTCATTTTCCCATTCGCTATATCTACATCAACTACATTCAGGAAATCTTGATCATGCTGGAAAATATGACTGACCTCCACAGATTTCCCGAAATTGAAATCAAGATCCGTTTCTTTGATTTTCTTAAAAGCACTTTCAACGAAATCCATAATCTTTTCTTTCGATGACTGGATATTCTTCTTAAACGTATCCTGATTGCTTCCTTCGCTTTTCTTATCCACGACTACCGTCGATAATTCATTTTGCAATTTCTGCTCTTTAGCTTCACTTTCCTGACTGGCTTTATCTAATTCTTCCAATAGGCCCATGGCTTCTTCCGCTGATAACTTTCCATCCTGAATCATTTCTAAAATTCTCTTTCTTTCCTCCTGCATGAACATTCCTCGCTTTCTTCTATCATTTTATTCATACATACGCCTAGATATCTAAAAAGTTTCATAAATACCGTTTTTCCCATCATTCGACAAACGAAAATGACAATTTCCGAAAAGGAAGATGTTTGATTTCCCCGGAAATATCTTGTTTTCCCATTCTTTAATCAAATGATTGATTAAATGCACACCGTCATTTTTCTACAAAAAAACAAGCCTGATGGCTTGTTCCAGACTGTAGACAAACTCGATGAAAATCGAGTTTGTCTATTTTTA
>NZ_JVPL01000291.1:0-33636 GCF_001054655.1 Bacillus sp. 220_BSPC | reverse complement strand
CGTGTTACCGCCGTGAAAGGGCGGTGTCTTAACCGCTTGACCAATGGGCCGAAAAAAATGGTGAGCCATGAAGGATTCGAACCTTCGACCCTCTGATTAAAAGTCAGATGCTCTACCAACTGAGCTAATGGCTCGTTCTAATGAAATGTTTCTTTGCTGGATGTTAACTTACCATCTGCAGCTTGTTAATGGCTTGTTCTATTGTGACGACGCTTTTGATAATATCATGGTTCTTATAGTTTAGGCAATAGTTTTTAGAAATAAAATTATTTTTTTCTTATTTTTTTTATTTTCCCTATAGTTTTCATCCACATTCACTCGGTATCCCGGACCTCCGAACGTGACATAATGCATCGATCTTAAAAATGAAAGAAGAGCCGGCAAAAAAAGCCAGCTCCTTTTTCATGAATTACGCTAGACGCCAAGGGCTTCTCACGACATTTGTTTGGTTACGGTCAGGACCGACAGAGAAAGTGGTCAAAGGAATGCCTACCAATTGAGATACGCGCTCTACATAGTGGCGAGCGTTCTCTGGAAGCTCATCCAATGATTTGCAGCCTGTGATGTCTTCTGACCAGCCTGGCAGCTCTTCATAGACTGGTTTACATTCACCAATCGCTTTCAAAGTCGCTGGTACCTCATGAATGATTTCGCCTTTGTATTCATAGGCCACACAAATTTTGACCGTATCAAGACCTGATAATACGTCAATCGAGTTCAATGATAAATCGGTAATCCCGCTGACACGGCGAGCATGGCGAACGACAACAGCGTCAAACCAGCCTACACGGCGCGGTCTGCCTGTAGTTGTACCATATTCACGGCCAATTTCCCGGATTTGGTTACCGACTTCATCATGCAATTCTGTAGGGAAAGGACCATCGCCCACACGGCTTGTGTATGCTTTACATACTCCAACCACATGGTTGATCTTCGTAGGACCTACACCCGAACCGATTGTAACTCCACCTGCAACCGGGTTGGAAGAAGTGACGAATGGGTATGTTCCTTGATCGATATCAAGCATGACACCTTGTGCCCCTTCGAATAATACCCGTTTTCCTTCATCAAGTGCGTCATTCAATACAACGGATGTATCACAAACATATTTCTGCACTTGTTGTCCGTACTCATAGTATTCTTCCAAGATATCTTCGATTTTGAAACCTTCCGTTTCATAGAAGCGTTCGAACATACGGTTTTTTTCGACAAGATTTTGAGACAATTTTTCCTCGAAAATTTCACGGTCCAAAAGGTCTGCCATGCGGATTCCGTTACGAGCAGCTTTGTCCATATATGCAGGGCCGATTCCCTTTTTAGTCGTTCCAATTTTGTTGGCGCCTTTACGGTCTTCTTCGACTTCATCCAATTTGATATGGTAAGGAAGAATGACATGTGCACGATTCGAGATACGAAGATTATCCGTACTCACCCCATGGCTATGTAAATAAGCAAGCTCCTCTACAAGAGCTTTTGGATCAACTACCATACCGTTTCCAATGACACAAATCTTATCACTATAAAAAATCCCTGACGGAATTAAATGCAGTTTATAGGTAACGCCGTTAAATTTAATTGTATGCCCTGCATTATTCCCACCTTGATAACGAGCGATGGCTTCCGCATTCTGGGATAGAAAATCTGTTATTTTACCTTTACCTTCGTCTCCCCATTGTGTACCGACTACTACAACTGATGACATCTGAATAAAGCACCTCCAAAGGTTCACGTAATACCGATCATTAACCGGTTCTTATCAAACAAACCTATTTTATCAATAATCCAAACTGGAAGTCAATACAAAATCCGAACAATACACTTTTTAAAAAATTCTTTGTTCGTAAATATGAGAAATTTCTTTCCGGTTTTTTTAGGATTGTCAAACATTATTGTACCCTCTGATTTCTTTTTCTATTATCATTAGGGCCTTTCTTTTTCCTGAAACAGAGAAAGCCCGCCATTGCATGAATGGCAGGCAGTCCCCTATGCGCCGGGAGACATCGAATCATCATCGAAGCGGCGTTCGAGATTAACGAATTTATTATACTCTTTTACGAATGCAAGCGAAACCGTGCCCACCGGACCATTACGCTGTTTCGCTATAATGATTTCAATGATATTTTTATTCTCGGATTCTTTATCATAATAATCATCACGGTATAAGAAGGCGACGATATCAGCATCTTGCTCGATACTCCCGGATTCCCGGATATCAGACATCATCGGGCGCTTATCCTGACGCTGCTCCACTCCCCGCGATAGCTGGGATAGGGCGATGACGGGCACTTTAAGTTCACGAGCCAGCGCTTTGAGTGAACGTGAAATCTCGGATACCTCTTGCTGACGGTTGTCGCCTGAACGGCCATCGCCTTGAATTAACTGCAGGTAATCGATCAATATCATGCCAAGGCCATGTTCCTGCTTCAAACGACGGCATTTTGAACGGATTTCACCAATCCTGACACCTGGCGTATCATCGATATAAATGCCGGCATTCGACAAGCTTCCCATCGCCATCGTCAGTTTACGCCAATCCTCATCAGTTAAGGAACCTGTCCGTAAATTCTGGGCGTTGATATTCCCTTCAGCACAGAGCATACGCATAACGAGCTGCTCTGCACCCATTTCAAGACTGAAAATCGCTACATTCTCCTCCGTTTTGGTCGCAACGTTTTGAGCGATGTTCAATGCAAAAGCGGTTTTACCAACCGAAGGACGGGCACCAACTATGATGAGGTCATTACGTTGGAACCCCGCTGTCATTCGATCCAGTTCAGCAAACCCTGTCGGTATTCCCGTGACATCCCCTTTACGGGTAGTCAAAATTTCTATGTTATCGTAAGTCGCAACCAATACATCCTTAATATTTTGAAAAGACCCGGAATTCTTACGCTGGGCCACTTCCATGATCGTTTTTTCTGCTTCACCGAGCAGCTCCTCGACCTCATCCTCGCGACTGTAGCCTTCCTGAGCGATGTTCGTCGCAGTCCGGATCAAACGGCGCAGCAATGACTTCTCCTCGACGATGCGGGCATAATATTCAATATTGGCCGCGGTAGGCACCGATCCGGCCAATTCACTTAAATAAGAAACCCCGCCAACTTCTTCAAGGTTTTTTGTCGCAGCCAATTCCTCCGTCACCGTAATCAAATCGACAGCTTTTCCTTCGTCATTCAATTTAAGCATCACATTAAAGATTTTTTGATGAGAGCTTCTATAAAAATCCTCTGGAATCAAAACTTCCGATGTAACGGTCAATGAAGAGGGCTCAAGAAAAATGGCTCCAAGCACAGCCTGTTCGGCTTCTATATTTTGAGGTGGAATCCTATCCTGAAATTGTTCTATCATATCTTAAAACCTCCCATTCTAAGAGGATACCTTTTATATGTTTCTAGTAAAAAAGAAAAAAGTGAAAGGACAACGTGCCCAATCACATTTTTCGTCTATCTCTATTTTATCAATTTTTCACAGATATGAAACAGCTAAAATTAGTTAATTTCTTTCACATGCACAGTCAGTGTCGCAGTGACTTCAGGATGAAGCTTGACTGGAAGCTTTGTATGCCCTAAAGTGCGGATGCCTTCAGCAAGCTCCATTTTACGTTTATCAACCTTGATACCGTGTTTTTTCTGAAGCTCAGATGCAATTTGTTTAGTCGTGATGGAACCGAATAAACGCCCGCCCTCACCGGCTTTGGCAGATAGTTCAACCGTTAATTTCTCCAGCTGCACTTTCAATTCTTCAGCCTGCTGCAGCTCTTCTGCTGCAAGTGATTCTTCTTTATTTTTCTGTGCTTCCAAAGTTTTCACGTTTGAATTATTTGCTTCAACGGCCAATCCTTGTTTAAGCAGGAAATTATGTGCATAACCATCCGCAACATTTTTAACTTCCCCTTTTTTCCCTTTACCTTTAACGTCTTTAAGAAATATCACTTTCATTCTTTATATCCCCCTTCTAAATATTCATCAATAGCTGCTTTCAATCGACTTTCGGCTTCATCAATGGAGCATACCTGTTGAGTGGCGGCATTCGTTAGATGTCCGCCTCCATTCAACATTTCCATGATCACCTGTACATTGATATCACCAAGAGAACGCGCACTTATGCCCACCGTATCATCAGACCGCTTAGCCATTACAAAGGAAGCGACAACGCCATCCATCGTCAATAGGGTGTCCGCAGCCTGAGCAATGAGCACCTGATTATGAACCTGATCGGTTTTTGCCGCGGCAATGGCAATTCCCTTTTTATAAAAGATGACTTCTTCAATGAGCTTCGAACGTTTGATATAGGTGTCCACGTCTTCTTTTAAGAATTTCTGGACAAGTACCGTATCAGCTCCATGCGCCCTTAGATAAGAGGCAGCATCGAAAGTACGTGATCCTGTTCTTAAGGTGAAGCTTTTCGTATCGACGATGATACCTGCAAGAAGCGCCGTCGACTCCAGCATATCAATTTTTGAGCGTTTCGGCTGATATTCAAGCAGTTCCGTCACAAGTTCTGCCGTTGAAGATGCATATGGCTCCATATAGACGAGCAATGAGTTCTTGATGAACTCCTCACCCCGCCGATGATGGTCGATGACCACAACCTTATCGATTCTATTCAATAACCGCTCTTCAATCACCATGGAAGGTTTATGGGTATCGACCACAACCAGCAAGGTCTCATCCGTAATCATTTCTAATGCATCATCAGGTGTTATGAACCGGGCATACAGCTCTTCTTTATTTTTGATCTCTTCCATTAAACGAAGGACACTGCTGTCGAGCTGCTGGGTGTTTATGACAATATAGCCTTCACGTTCATTCATTTGGGCAACTTTCAAGATGCCGATCGCTGAACCGATTGCGTCCATATCCGGGTTTTTATGGCCCATGACAATGACTTTATCGCTATCAAGGACTATATCCTTCAATGCATGGGAAATCACACGGGCACGGACTCTCGTGCGTTTTTCCATCGGATTGGTTTTGCCGCCATAGAATTTCACTTTTCCATTCGCTTGCTTTATGGCCACCTGGTCACCGCCCCGCCCTAAAGCGAGATCCAAGCTGGACTGGGCAAGCGTACCTAGTTCCGGCAAGGATGACACGGCCGAGCCGACCCCGATGCTCAAGGTAAGTGGTACATTTTGCTTGGCCGTCGTTTCCCTGATTTCATCCAAAATCGAGAATTTGCCCTTTTCAAGCTGCTGAAGGATATGCTCATTAAAGACAGCGATGAATCGTTCCGAGGAAACCCGCTTAAAGAAAACGCCATTATCCCTTGCCCACTTATCGAGAAGTGAGGTAACCAAGCTATTTATGCTGCTTTTACGCTGATCATCCATACCCTGTGTCAAATCATCATAATTATCAAGAAGAATGATCGCAATTGCCGTTCGCTCATCTTCATATAATTTCTCAATTTCCACTTGCTCCGTCACATCAAAAAAGTAAAGAAGCCTTTCATCACGCTTATGGACCACCTTGAATTTCCGATCGTGGAGCGTAAGTGTCTCTGTCTCGATCTCTTGCTTGATTAACGGTACTATCGAGTCCGCAACATCGTATAGCGATCTTCCTGCCAAGGAGTCTTCACTAAAACAAGAAGCCAGGAATGGATTGGTCCATTCAATGTAATAATCCTCATTAAAGAGCATGATCCCAATCGGCATTTCCAATAACGCTTCCTCGCCCACCTTCTTTAAACGGTAGGATAAAGTCGTTATATACTCTTCTGTCTTCCGTTGCTTTTTTTCTACCATTCTTAATGTTAAATAAAATAAACCAGCAAGAATCAAAAGTCCAACAAGTGCAATAACCCAATTATAATAAGCCAGTACGCCCAAAAGTAAAACGACTGCGGCCAGCACCCCATACAATGGGGACTTAATCGAGTATTCTTTCAAATAAGATGGCATAGTTTCAGCTCCTAAAAGCATCTGTTTTACAAAAAAGTCTTCTATTCCTTTTTCTTGATTGTCTCCCTAAAAGGAAAGCCTAAATCTATTATACCTAAAAATCGGACGGCCGTCGTTATAATCGGAATCGGCAGAAGCAAAGAAAAAACCACAATTAAAACAGGTATCGCCTTAACCCATGACTTAACATGAGCGATATAGAATATCAGGGAATATCCTTGTAATAAAATGAAGAACTGAAGTATGAAAAATAGGTTCGTTATGGCCATATATACAAAACTGTTCTTGTCCGTATTCACAAAAAGAGCAAGAAGCATCGTAATTAAATAATACCATAAAAGGCTTTTCGGGAGTCGCAGATCCCGAAAATGAGGCCATTTTAACGCCTTATCACTGAACCTCTTCACAATGGGATGCGCTGCAAAGAAAATCAATAAAACCATGATGACGGACATCAAGACGAACAAACTTGGCATCAGCGTGTTCATCATATCGATTGATTCATACATCCGCTTTTGGACTTGTTCCGTCGGTGCCTGTCCAAAAGAATCCATGATGCCGATTGTATTTTCAAGGGACTCCTCGGCCATGTTCATCGATTCCTCTATGTAATTAACATCCGTTATCAAAACTGAAGCTGCATATATTAATAAAATGCCTCCCAGGAAGACAAGGACTGCGCTTATGAACATAGGTGCCATCGGTTTGTCCTTTTTCAAAAAATAGCCGATCGCAATTCCCGTTGCCCCCATGAGCAAGGTCAGCGGAACAGACAATATCGTCCCGATGAGGATCGACAATAACGAGGCTACAAATAAGTAACCAAGGCTCCACGATAACTTTTGTTTGATTGTGACCAGTATGAATGGAATGGGTAAAAAGAAAGTAGTGAAAATACCCAATAGTGGGATTTGAATGGTGATGAACAATAAAATGCAATATAGTGCCAGAAGTGCTCCGCCCTCGGCAATTCGTCTCCCGCTATTCATCTTTATTTCACCCCCTGTTATGATTGATGTCTTATCTCCATCTTTATATTGTATCCGTTACGGCCAGGATATTTCAAACATCACAGTCTTTTTTGGGATATGATTTTTTTTTCTGAGGAAAACACCCGGATAAATTTCTTCTGAAATAAAAAAAACGCCATTCAGCGGTTTACAGGCATAAGTGACAACTTATTAAAAAAGGCACATTAAGGATTGCTCCTCAATGTGCCAATTTATTATTCACCAGATACATATGGTAGTAATGCCATAGTACGTGAGCGTTTAATAGCAATCGTTAATTTACGTTGATATTTAGCGCTTGTGCCAGTTACACGACGTGGTAAAATTTTACCGCGTTCTGAGACGAATTTTTTAAGAAGATCTACATCTTTGTAATCAATTTTAGTGATTCCGTTAGATGTGAAATAACAAACCTTTTTACGCTTACCGCGTCCTTTACGTCCACCCATTGCCATAATAAATTTCCCTCCCTGCATTTTGAATTTTCATTTCAAACGGCTGTTTAAAATGGAAGATCGTCATCTGAAATGTCGATTGTCTTACCGTCATTTGCAAATGGATCATCATCTACACGAGTGTAGTTGTTATTGCTCCGTTGATTCTGATTAGGATTTTGTCCATACGAATTGTTGTCATTTCCGTTATTATTGCCATAACTTCTTTGACCCCCACCGTAAGAACCGCCTTCATTTCTTTCACCCGCTGAACTGCTTCGTGGTTCAAGGAATTGAACGCTCTCAGCCAGAATCTCCGTCACATATACGCGTTTGCCGTCTTGTCCTTCATAATTACGTGTTTGGACACGTCCATCCACGCCAGCTAAACTGCCCTTTTTCAAGAAGTTAGCTACATTTTCTGCCGGTTTACGCCAAACTACACAGTTAATGAAATCCGCTTCACGTTCACCTTGCTGATTCGTAAAACTACGGTTCACAGCTAAAGTAAAGGTAGCTACGGGAACTCCATTAGGTGTATATCGTAATTCAGGATCTTTAGTTAAGCGTCCTACCAAAACTACGCGATTCATCATCAGAATCAACCCCTAGGTTTCAAGCTTGTTTCATGTGAAACAAGATTAGAATTTATATTAAATATCGAATTATACTTCTTCTCTAGTAGCCATGTGGCGAATAATGTCTTCACTGATTTTAGCTAGACGATCGAATTCTTGAATCGCAGCACTTTCAGCGTTAACTTTAAGAAGCATGTAGTAACCATCACGGAAATCATTGATTTCATATGCAAGACGGCGTTTACCCCATTCTTTTGCTTCTACTTCCGCACCATTATCAGAAAGGATTGTGTTGAAACGTTCAACTAAAGCTTTTTTAGCTTCTTCCTCAATGTTTGGACGGATGATATACATAATTTCGTATTTTCTCATCACTGTCACCTCCTTTTGGTCTAAGCGGCCCAATTGGGCAAGGAGCAATTATTTATAATTACTCACAAGATAAAATTATAGCATAGTTAAAGAGGCTTTGCAACGAACGGTTCGACTTATTACAATTAAATGTAATCTAATGGTTTAAGTCTTAAAAAAAGACCCTACATATGGAATGGTAGGGTCTTTGATTCTTATACGTTGAAACGGAAATGGATGACATCGCCATCGTTAACGATGTATTCTTTTCCTTCCAAACGAACTTTACCCGCTTCTTTTGCGGCACCATGACTGCCCGCTTCAAGTAAATCGGTATAAGATACCGTTTCGGCACGGATGAAACCGCGTTCGAAGTCCGTGTGAATGACGCCGGCACATTGAGGGGCTTTCATTCCTTTGCGGAATGTCCAAGCCCGCACTTCCTGTACACCAGCTGTAAAGTATGTTGCCAATCCAAGCAGATTATAAGAAGCACGGATCAACTGATCTAGACCTGACTCCTCGATGCCAAGTTCAGATAGGAACATTTCCTTTTCTTCACCTTCAAGTTCTGCAATTTCTTCTTCGATTTTGGCACAAATCACGATTACTTCGGCATTTTCCTTAGCGGCATATTCACGAACTTGCTGTACATATTCATTATCGTCAGCATTCGCCACTTCATCTTCGCTCACGTTCGCCACGTAAAGCGTCGGCTTAGCTGTAAGTAAATGCATGCCCTTCACAATTTTTTGCTGTTCTTCGGTAAACTCGACGGAACGTGCAGGCTTTTCATCTTCCAATGCTTCTTTTAAAGCCACAAGGATTTCATGTTCTGCTACAGCGGCTTTATCTTTTTGCTTGGCCATTTTTCCGACACGGTCGATGCGTTTGACAACAGATTCCAAATCGGCAAGGATCAATTCAAGATTGATGACCTCGATATCATCGATTGGATTTACTTTTCCGGAAACATGGGTAATGTTATCGTCTGCAAAGCAACGGACGACTTGACAAATTGCATCCACTTGACGGATATGAGAAAGGAATTTATTACCTAATCCTTCTCCTTTACTTGCTCCTTTTACGATCCCGGCGATATCCGTGAATTCAAATGCTGTCGGAACCGTTTTTTTCGGTTTTACCAATTCAGTCAATTTTTGCAGACGGTGATCTGGCACTTCCACAATCCCTACATTCGGGTCGATCGTACAGAAAGGATAGTTGGCAGATTCCGCACCTGCCTGAGTTATTGCATTAAATAAAGTGGATTTACCTACGTTAGGCAAACCGACTATACCAGCTGTTAAAGCCATTTATATTTCACTCCTTCAAGATGATTCGTACAAATGGGAAAAGGACTGATCTTCTATAAAGACCATCCAATTACCTAAACCTTTCCCAATTATAGATTTCGCTTCCTAAAAAGACAAGTAAATCATGAGAAACGCCGGACTACTTTCACTCCCAAAAAAAAAAGCATGATCACCCCTCATGCTTTTGCAGAACTTTTTTCATTTTCTTCGCGAATTCACGTCGAGGCAGCATCACGCTATGACCGCATCCTTCACATTTTATCCGGATATCCATTCCGAGCCGTATAATTCTCCACTTATTCACTCCACAGGGATGTGGTTTCTTCATTTCCACAATATCCTTAAGTGCAAATTCCTTTTCTTCCATAATCATGGGCCCCCAATTCCTATGACTCGCTGCCATTGTACGTAGATTTAATCCCACTTGCATCAAGCGCAGCACTTATTTCTTTTCTTAATATCCTACTGATTTCAATGTGATGCATCGGCTTTGTTTCCGCTTTAATCCGAAAGACGATTTCTTCAGGACTGATTTTTTCAATTCCCAAAAATTCAGGAGCTTTGATCAAGGCTTCGTATTTGCCTTCCATACTGTTTAAAAGATCAATCAGCACCTTCTCAGCACGCTCGGTCGATCCATCGTTAGGTATGGTCACATCAACTATTGCCACACTATTTAAAATGGAATAATTCGTAACCTGGATGATGCTGCCGTTGGGTATGAAGTGCAATTCACCTGCACCGCTTTTAATTTTCGTCGTACGAAGCCCGATTTCAATGACTTCCCCTTCAAAAGTATTGATTTTAATATAATCCCCAACCGAGAACTGATCTTCAAAGATAACGAAAAACCCGGTAATTATATCCTTGACCAAACTTTGTGCGCCAAATCCAATGGCCAAACCGAGAACACCGGCACCAGCGAGTAATGGCATTACATGAAGACCAAGAATCTCCAGAATCATCAACAAGGCAATGAAATTGATGACATAGGTAATGATATTTTCCAGCAATTTAATGAGTGTCGCTTCCCTGCGTTCCGTTACCCGAATGGGACTTCTTAAACGTGCTTTGAAAAATTTATTCAGAATAGTCTTTCCTATTGTAATAATAATACGCGATAACAGCAGAACAAGGAAGATTTTAATAATGCCCTCGCCCATCAGCAGCCATATCTTTTCATCCAATATCTCTTTTGCAACGTTATCATAAATGCGATCCATATTTTCCTCCTGCCTAATGCAAATAACAGCAAAACTATTATATCTTCGACGTATTCCTCTACCCTCCATGCATGGAGGTAACCATGAAATAGAGAGATTTTCTCTATTTTATCAATAAATAATGGTTTCTGTACAAAAAAATTATGGGTATATAGTTAATAGAATTTAGAAATTTTTTCCCGAACATTCAAATGATTATTTACTAGAAAGTATAGATGAAAGCAATTGGTAGAGGATAACGTCGATTCATATCCCCTTCACCTGTTTGCATGTTTTGCAAAAAATTCCCTCACCCATCATGTTAAATACCGTATATTTTCCTCTTTTTATCCGTATACTGTAATACCAAATAAAGTAAAGGAGTTGAGCCGATGAATCTGAATTCTAGTCTATTTAATAATAATAAAAATAGATTAAGTCGCATCCTGCATGAAGATACGGATGCATCCAAACAAATTTCCCAGGAATTAATCAACCTTCTCCCAACAGGAAAGCTTCAACCAATCGTCATCGTCTGCATAGGCACAGACCGTTCCACAGGCGATTCACTCGGACCACTTGTCGGCACTCTGCTTAGTGAAAAGGCTGAAAGCAGTTCTTCTTCATTCCATGTTTATGGTACTCTGGATGACCCTATACATGCGATGAATTTACAGGAAAAATTAAATGAAATTAAAAAGCTGCATGCCAATGCCTTTATAGTCGGAATCGATGCTTGCTTGGGGAAAATGAAAAGCGTCGGCATCGTTCAGATCGGCCAGGGACCAGTTAAGCCGGGTGCCGGGGTCAATAAAGATCTTCCTTCCGTCGGAAATGCCCATATTACAGGAATCGTGAATGTAAGTGGATTCATGGAGTTCATGGTCTTGCAGAACACGCGTCTTAATCTTGTCCTAAAAATGGCCAAAACAATTGCCGAGGGGATTTATGAAGCACAAAATCATTATCCAATAAAACCTTCCATCACTCCTTTCACATGGTCATTCAAGCAAGAAAAAACCCTTTGATCGGTTTTTTCATAAAAAAGAAGGAAGGGGCCAGCCCCTTCCTTCTTTTTTATACATAATACATGAAAGTAACCAGAATGGCAGTGATCATTATGCCCGGAAGCAGATTCGCCACCCTGATTTTGGTGACACCGATAATATTCAAACCAATCGCCAAAATCATGACTCCACCAGTTGCCGTCATTTCCAATATGAAGGAATCCATTAATGCAGATGGGATCATCGTATTGATCTGCCTTGAAAAAACCGCCAGGAATCCCTCATAAAGAATGATCGGAAATGCTGAAAAAAGTACCCCTATGCCTAGCGTGCTGGCGAGGACAAGTGCTGTGAATCCATCGATTATCGCTTTTGTTATCAAAACGTCATGATCATTCCGGATACCGCTATCCAGGGCACCGATAATGGCCATCGCCCCAATCCCAAATATGAGCGTAGCCGTTACAAACCCCTGAGATATCGAGGTTCCTTCCTTCGCTTTCATCCTGCGTTCAATCCAATTGCCTAAAGAATTAAGCCTGCCCTCAAGATTCATCCATTCACCGAGGACCGCCCCGCCGACAATACTTAAAATGACAACAAGGAAATTATCACTTTTAAACCCCATCTGCAAACCTAAAACCATCACGGCTAAACCGATACCGCTCATGACCGTTTCTTTAATCTTTTCAGGTATACGTTGTAAAAACCTTCCTAAAATCGAGCCGATTAAAATGCAGGCACCATTCACCAAAGCCCCTAATAATACCATCTCATCCACCTAATTTTCTGCATAAGTCTTCATGATCTTTTCATAAGGGGATCTAAGAGGAAAGGTTCTCTTGATCGATCAAGTTCAAAATTCTCTCTAAATCTTCTTTTGAAAAGAATTCTATTTCTATTTTTCCTTTTTTCTTGCTTTGTTTTATCGTTACGCTCGTTCCTAGTCTTTCACGCAGACTTGTCTCCCTTTGCTTTATGAAGATATCTTTTTTCTCTTGTTTCTTAGGTTTGGTTTCACGTGAAACGGTATCATTCAATTGATGTATATACTGCTCTAGCTGTCTGACATTCATACCTTCCTTGAGGATTTTATCCGCTACCGGCTTGAGCATCTCTTTTTTCTTTAAACCCAGCAATGCCCGGCCATGTCCCATGGAAATTTCCCCATCGGAGATATATCTCCTAATTCCTTCAGGCAAAGATAGTAATCTAACATGGTTGGCAATATGGGGTCGGCTTTTTCCCAGCCGGTTGGCCAGCTGCTCCTGGGTGAATTCCAATTTTTCAAGAAGCGTTTGATAAGCGGCAGCCTCCTCGATCGGATTCAAATCTTCCCGTTGCAGGTTTTCCAAAATGGCCAGTTCCATCATCTGCTGTTCACTCAATTCCCTCACAACGACTGGAACTGTCTCTAAGCCAGCTTCCTTGGCAGCACGATAACGCCTTTCCCCAGCCACGATTTCATATCCCTTAATACTTTTCCGGGCAATAATCGGCTGTAATATCCCATGCTCCATGATGGATTGCTTTAATTCCTCTATAGCTTCTAGCCGAAAGCTCTTTCGGGGCTGATAAGGATTTGGCCTTAATTCCCTTAATTTGATTTCGCGCACGATTTCATCTTTACTGATCTCCCCACTGTTGAAAAGTAGTGCGTTAAGTCCTTTGCCAAGCCCTTTAGCCATTTGATACCACTTCCTTTGCCAATTCTAGATAGACCTCCGCCCCTCGTGACTTTGGATCATATATAATTATCGGTTCTCCATGGCTCGGTGCTTCACTCAAACGGACATTGCGGGGAATGATGGTTTGGTAGACTTTATCCTGAAAGTATTTTTTGACTTCTTCTATGACCTGGAGACCTAAATTTGTTCTTGCGTCCAACATCGTCAATAGCACACCCTCGATTTTCAAATCATGGTTCAAATGCTTTTGGACGAGGCGGACCGTATTCAATAGTTGACTCAAACCCTCCAATGCATAATATTCACATTGTACCGGGATCAAAACAGCATCGGCGGCCGTTAAGGCATTAAGCGTCAGCAAACCCAATGATGGAGGGCAGTCAATCACAATGTAATCATACTGGCTTTGCACCTCTTCTAACGCCCTTTTTAATCGGACTTCCCTTGAGATGGTTGGAACAAGTTCAATTTCTGCACCCGCAAGTTGAATTGTCGCAGGTATAGCATATAGGTTTTCTACCTTTGTTTCCATGATAACGGTACTGGCCTCAACATCATCAACCAATACATCATAAATACATTGTTCCACATCTGCTTTGTCAATACCTGCACCGCTTGTCGCATTTCCCTGCGGGTCAATATCGACCATTAAGACTTTCTGTCCAATGTATGCAAGACAAGCACTTAAACTGACAGAAGTTGTCGTTTTTCCAACACCGCCCTTTTGATTGGCAATGGCGAGAATCTTACCCACGAATTCACCCGCTTTCAACTATCTTCATGACGCTATATCTATTGATTTTTACCGTGAATCCAATTATTTCTTTCTATTTTATCATGAATGTTACTGGAAGAAATCGTTTTCTGAAATTCCTCTTAAAATTTGAAATACATCTAAAAGCAGTAAAAATCCAGGAAAAGTTGAATGTTTTAAAAGTGGAAAATGCCAGTTTTGGAGAGAAAATAAAAAAAGCTTGGTAATCGGAGACTACCAAGCGGGCTAAGGATGGGGAATCAAGTTTTTTTCTTGGGTATTTTAATCGTGAACTGATAATACTCCTCGAATTCTTCTTCCTCTGCATCCAGATTTATTCCATTGTCTGTAACCATACTGAGTGATTGGCGGATGGTATTCACGGCAATCCTCATGTCTTTACTAAACGCTTTTCGCTTAGGTTTCGGCTTCTGCACAGTACCCGTTAAGAGCTTGACGACCTGCTCTTCGGTCTGCTTGACGTTTAACCCTTTTTCGATGATTTCCAAAAGCAGTTTTAACTGCTTTTCAGGACTCTTTAACGGTATCAACGAGCGGGCATGGCGTTCCGTAATTTGCTTTTGAAGAAGTGCATCCTGAACCTCCTGCGGCAGCTTAAGCAGCCGCAGCTTATTCGCCACGGTAGATTGACCGATTCCCAGTCTTTGTGCCAGGGCTTCTTGGGTTAAACTATGCAGCTCCAATAGTTTTCCGTAAGCCAAAGCTTCTTCAATCGGTGTCAGTTCTTCACGCTGAAGGTTTTCTATCAGCGCAACCGAAGCCGTTTCTGTATCGGTGAAATCTTTGATTATAGCAGGTGCCAATTCCCAGCCAAGCTTTTGCATGGCCCGGAAACGACGCTCACCTGCAATGATTTCATATTTTCCCTGACCATAAGCCCTTACTACAATTGGTTGAATGATCCCATGTGTATGGATCGTTTGAGCCAATTCGGCAATTTTATCGTCATTAAAAACGGTCCTTGGTTGAAATCGATTAGGCACAATGTCAGAAATGGAAATTTTTCTTATTTCTTCATTATTATTGCTAGGTGTCTCCATCTCTAGTTGCTCTTCTTCTTTTTCGCCAAACCCAAAGAACCGCGAAAAAGGATGCTTCATCTTCCTACACCACCTTTTAAAACTCCCAAATAACATATTCTCTATTTAAAGGACAAGTCCTGCATACATTTCCCGACATGGTTATACATATGGCCCTTCACTGTAAAAAACATGTCGACTGGCACCATCAAGGCAATAATGAGGGTCGACGGCCAGTTTTTATAAATATCGGCCGGCTTTCCCAAAATTATTTCCCTGAATCAGCCAGCTAAGGGCAAACATCTTAACCTGTACCGAAAATGCCTTATTGTTGGCAAATGCAGTATTAAGTGAAAATAATAAGGTCATACATTTATAGTAAAAGAAAATAAGGGCAAGTACCAGCCATATATATCTGAATCCTCTGCTCTTACTATGAAATCATACTCATCGTACAGAGGTTATTCAATAGGCTGCTTATTCGGTGTCCCTGGTTTTCTTGGGTATTTTTTAGGAGTCTTCTTCACTTTTTTTACAGTAATGATGTTTCTTTCACTATTTTCCTCTGGCAATGTGAAAGGATGAATTTCTTCGATTTCTCCGCCTAATGTAAAAATGGCCTTCTTCCCTGTGTCCATTTCATCTTGTGCACTAGCCGCTTTCATGGCAATGAACGTCCCATCCAGTTTAACAAGCGGCAAACATAGTTCACTTAAAACCGACATCCTGGCTACCGCCCTCGCCATGACAATATCATAGAATTCGCGATGCTCGGGTTTTTGGGCGAAGGTTTCCGCCCGGTCATGATAAAAAGATACTCCCTTTAATTGCAATGAATCCGCAAGGTGATTCAAAAAAGAAATTCGCTTATTCAAGGAATCCACAATCGAGACGTGGATATCAGGGAAACAAATCTTCAATGGAATACTCGGAAATCCAGCTCCAGCCCCAACATCGCAAATTCGATAGGATTCGTTAAAGTCAAAATAGAAGGCTGCACTGATTGAATCATAAAAATGCTTAAGATAAACTTCTTCTTTATCTGTGATGGCTGTTAAGTTCATCTTTTCGTTCCATTCCACCAATAATCGATAATATGTGTCAAACTGATCAAGCTGTTGAGGAGAAAGCTCGATCCCTTTCTCCAGCAGTGCTTGTTGGAACTGTTCAATATTCATATTTTTTCAATCCTTTTCGGGTATTTCCGTTACTGAGACACTCTGGCAATCTTACCTTGTTCCAAATAAACAAGCAGAATGGAAACATCAGCGGGATTCACACCGGAAATTCTTGAAGCCTGAGCTACTGATAGCGGGTGGACCTGCTTTAATTTTTGACGTGCTTCCGTTGCAAGACCAGAAATTGCATCATAATCGATATTCTCTGGAATCTTTTTGTTCTCCATTTTTTTCAGGCGATCGACTTGCTGCAAGGATTTTTCGATATATCCTTCATACTTGATCTGGATTTCGACCTGTTCCGTCACTTCTTCACTCAGTTCGACATCACTTGGCGCCAACTTCTGAATATGGGAATAATCCATTTCAGGCCTTTTCAATAAATCGGATGCACGGATTCCATCCTTTAACTCACTGCCGCCACTTGCAGTAATGACTTCTTGCACCTCTTTGGTCGGTTTAATGAAGTTTGATTTCAATCGTTCCTTTTCCATTTCAACCGCTTCTTTTTTCATAAGGAAACGTTTGTAGCGTTCTTCTTTGATCATTCCGATATTGAATCCAATTTCCGTTAAGCGTAGATCGGCATTATCATGACGCAATAATAAACGATATTCTGCACGTGAAGTCAGCAATCGGTATGGTTCATTCGTGCCTTTCGTTACAAGGTCATCAATGAGAACACCAATATAGGCATCCGAACGGCTTAAAATCAGTTCTTCCTTACCCATTGCATTCAATCCTGCATTAATACCGGCCATCAATCCTTGTCCTGCTGCTTCTTCATAGCCGGATGTCCCGTTAATTTGGCCAGCAGTATATAGATTTTTGATTTTCTTCGTTTCAAGTGTAGGCCATAACTGCGTAGGAACGATGGCATCATATTCAATTGCATATCCAGCACGCATCATTTCCGCTTTTTCAAGTCCCGGAATTGTTTGCAGGATTTTCACTTGCACATCTTCAGGCAGACTGGTGGATAAACCTTGCACATAAACTTCCTTTGTATTGCGACCTTCAGGTTCCAAGAAGATTTGATGCCGTGGTTTATCATTAAAACGAACGACTTTATCTTCTATCGACGGACAATAACGCGGTCCGGTTCCTTTAATCATTCCGGAATACATTGGTGAACGGTGTAGATTCTCATCAATGAGCTGATGTGTACCCTCATTCGTATACGTTAACCAGCATGGCAATTGATCCGTTATGAACTTTGTTGTTTCATAAGAAAAGGCACGAGGCACTTCATCGCCAGGCTGAATTTCCGTTTTGCTGTAGTCTATAGAAGAACTATTCACACGTGGAGGCGTTCCTGTTTTAAAACGGACCAAATCAAATCCTAACTGCTCCAAGTGTTCGGAAAGCCTGATGGAAGGCTGCTGATTATTAGGGCCGCTTGAATATTTCAGTTCCCCTAAAATGATTTCACCGCGTAAATATGTTCCCGTCGTGATTACGACAGTTTTCGCACGGTACACCGCACCTGTTTTAGTGATGACACCCGTACATACGTCGTTTTCAACAATTAATTCCTCTACCATTCCTTGAATCAATGTCAAATTTTCTTGGTCTTCTATCGTCTTTTTCATTTCTTGCTGATAAAGAAATTTATCTGCCTGCGCCCGCAGAGCACGAACGGCCGGACCTTTTGCCGTATTGAGCATCCTCATTTGAATATGGGTCTTGTCGATATTTCTTCCCATTTCCCCGCCTAAAGCGTCAATTTCCCTAACGACTATCCCTTTTGCCGGCCCGCCGACGGAGGGATTGCATGGCATAAAGGCGACCATATCCAAGTTAATGGTGATCATCAACGTTTTAGCTCCGACTCTTGCAGCGGCAAGGCCTGCTTCACTGCCAGCATGACCGGCACCAATAACAATGACATCATAGCTACCTGCTTCGTATTGCATATCCTTTTCCTCCTTTTACGTTTATTTTCCTAAACAAAATTGAGAGAACAATTGGTTGATCAAATTATCCTGAACGCTTTCGCCAATGATTTCTCCAAGTAACTCCCATGCTTTCGTGAAATCGATTTGAACCAAATCAACCGGTGTACCCATTTCAATAGCATCAATTGCATCTTCGATTGCCTGTAATGCCTGTCCCAGCAAAGCTATATGCCTTGCATTGGAAACATAGGTCAGGTCTCCCGTTTCTAAAGAACCTTCGAAAAATAAAGAAGCGATCGCTTCTTCCAATTCATCGACCCCTCGATCTTCCAGTAATGAAGTCGTAACAACTTTATGGGATGTCGCCTTTTCCTTAACCTTTGCCATATCGATTTTTTGTGGAAGGTCTGTTTTATTGATGATAACGATAACATCCATTCCTTCAACCGCTTGGAATAGTTTCTCATCTTCAGTAGTGAAATCATCGGAATAGTTCAATACAAGCAATATTAAATCCGCTTCTTTTAATACTGCACGAGACCGTTCAACTCCAATTCGTTCAACGATATCTTCCGTTTCGCGAATTCCTGCTGTATCGACAAGTTTAAGCGGTACACCGCGAACATTGACATACTCTTCAATAACATCACGTGTTGTACCTGGAATATCAGTGACGATCGCTTTGTTTTCATGAACTAAGCTGTTAAGCAATGAAGATTTTCCGACATTAGGACGACCTATGATAACGGTCGCAAGCCCATCCCGAAGGATTTTCCCCTGTTGGGCCGTATGAAGCAGTTTCTCTATTTCATTCTTCACATAACTGCCTTTTTCCAAAAATAAACGATGCGTCATTTCTTCGACATCATCATATTCCGGATAATCTATATTTACCTCGACTTGAGCGAGGGTCTGTAAAATTTCCTGACGCAGATTTTGGATTAACTTCGAAAGCCGGCCTTCCATTTGACCTAGTGCAACATTCATGGCTTTATCCGTTTTGGCACGGATTAAATCCATAACGGCCTCAGCTTGGGAAAGATCGATCCTGCCATTCAAAAAGGCCCGTTTCGTAAATTCACCAGGTTCCGCTAAACGAGCACCTTGTGAGAGAATAAGCTGCAGTACCCGATTGACCGAAACGATTCCACCGTGACAATTTATTTCAACTACATCTTCCCTTGTAAATGTCTTTGGACCCATCATGACCGAAACCATGACTTCCTCTATGATTTCACCTGTTTTAGGCTGGATAAGGTGGCCATAATGAATCGTATGTGATTTCACTTCAAGCAATCCTTTTCCACCTGGTCCTTTAAAGATCCTATCGGCTATTTCTATGGCCTCATCACCGCTGATTCTAACGATGGCGATTGCCCCTTCCCCTAAGGGAGTAGAGATAGCGGTGATTGTATCGAATTCCATGCTTTCACCTCTTATATATTGATGGTTCTATTTTTTTCTGATAATAAAATCGTCGAATCCCTAAATTACTACAATACCACAGTATATTCATGAAAAAAAGTAGATACTCCTTCCTTCCAAGAGTTATCCACACGCCATTAATCCATATTCTGTAACAACCATTTTAACTTATCCACATGTGAATAACAAATATCGCCCGCTTCATTTTCTTCCATCCCCTTTACGGATCAAGAAAATATAAAAAGTTTGTCACTTAATGGAAAATTCGCAAAAAAAATATTCGACATACAATGGCTAAAAAAAAGAACCCCTGCTTAAAAGCAGAAGGTTCATTTAAGTGGAGTAATGACCAAGTGACGATATGGCTCCGTCCCACTTGAGGTTGTTTTTATTTTTGGATAATCCAGGAGAGCATTATGGATGACCTTACGTTCATAGGATGGCATCGGCTCCAATGAAACAGCTTTACCTGTTTTCGTGGCTTTATTTGCCATTCTTTCAGCCAATTGGATTAAGGTGTCATTGCGGCGGCTTCGATAATCTTCTGCATCTACGGTAATATTCAAAAACTGCTTCGAATATCGATTAGCTACCAGCTGTGCTAAATACTGAAGTGAATTTAGTGTTTGACCCCTTTTTCCAATCAATAATGCAATTTTATCACCTGATAAATGGAATGTTACGTTCTTACCTTTACGGGTGACATCTATTTGTGCATTGACTTCCATTTCGACGCAGACATTCTTCAAAAATCCAAGTGTCTCTTCAATGGGATCCGGAGGCAATGTAACATGGACGATTGCCTTCCTTGCACCAAATAAACCAAAAAACCCTTTTTTGCCTTCATCTTCTACTTCAATTTCCACGCGATCCTTCGTGCTGTTCAATTGAGCTAAAGCTAAATTTACTGCTTCTTCGACAGATTGTCCTGTAGCAGTCACTTTTTTCACTTTTTCTTTGCCCCTCCCGCGTTTTCCGCAGCTGCTTTTCTAAGATCCGGACCTTTGATGAAATATGTTTGCACGATCCCAAAGATGTTACCAACTACCCAGTAAAGAGAAAGAGCAGCGGGGAAATTAATAGCAAATACAACAATCATGATTGGCATGATGTAAAGCATCATCGTCATTTGTGCAGCCATTTGTGGGTTGGAGTTCATTCCAACCATGGACATCTTTTGCTGGATGAAAGTCGTGATACCTGCAACGACCGGTAAAATATAATAAGGATCCGGGGAACCTAAATCAAACCAAAGAAAACTATGTAAAGCAATTTCTTCCGTACGGCTGATTGCATGGTAAAATCCGATCAAAATCGGCATTTGCACCAATATCGGCAAACATCCCGCCAATGGATTCACATTATATTTCGAAAATAGAGCCATTGTTTCTTGCTGTAGTTTTTGTTGTGTGGCAGCATCTTTTGAGCTGTATTTAGCTTGAAGTTCTTTCATTTCAGGCTGAATGGCCTGCATGGCTTTCGAGCTTTTCACCTGTTTGATCATTAATGGAAGTAATGCCAGGCGAATGATTAGTGTAACGCCGATGATTCCCAAACCATAGTTCTCGCCGAATGCTTCAGAAAGCCAGATGATCAGGGCTGATAATGGATAGACAATGTATGAATTCCAAAAACCTTCACTATCCGCAGTAATAGGTTCTTTAATTTCCGTACACCCTGCCAACAGCATCATTATCGAGGCTAGTCCAATAATGAGTAATATTCGTTTTTTCAACCGTAATTTCCTCCTAACTGCAATCAATCTTTTTTGAAACAATTGTGAACTGTTTATTAGAAGATTTCAAGGAAAAGTAATCCACTTTTACCACAGTTACAATCGGAATTTTCTATGTCATCTTACTCAAGTAACCATATGATACGAGGAGTGCTTATTCGATATTAAGGGGACTTTATTGTTTTTTCATTTTAAAGTTTAGTGATTTAGAACGCTTCAGGACATGTATCAAGCTGCTTTTCACCTGGAAAAAGTCCATCTCCGCCGCTGGTTTTCGAGCAATCACAATATAATCCTTACCCTCTTCTATATCTTCTTTCAATTCCAAAAACGCTTGCCGTATGTATCTTTTGATTTGGTTCCTTACAACGGCGTTCCCGATTTTTTTACTGACAGAAAGGCCGATCCTAAAATGATCCTGACCCGGCTTTTCAAGGACATAGACAACGAATTGCCGATTAGCAGAAGATTCACCTTTTTTAAACACAAGCTGAAATTCATCCTCTTTCTTAATCCTTAACTTTTTTTTCATTTTTACACCTTCATTACATGAATTGAGTCTCAGTAAATCCCTTATTTTGCGAAAAAAGACCACTGAGACTTTTCAGTGGTCTATGCAGATAATACTTTTCTGCCCTTACGGCGACGTGCAGCGATTACTCTACGTCCGTTTTTCGTGCTCATACGTGCACGGAAACCGTGAACTTTACTATGTTTGCGGTTATTCGGTTGATAAGTTCTTTTCATTATATGACACCTCCCTGAGGAATAACAGTTAAAGACAGTCTTTACAATTATATAGATGGAGGTTTCTACTTGTCAACCTCATCCATAAAAATTTTCTTTTTTTAATGCTCAATGTCCAGTAGGCCTTTTTTTACTACCTAGCCTATTGTAAATGATTTTGCCCCGAACTGATATAGAAATTTTTGGGGAAAGGGAAATTTCCATCATTTTATCCTTTAGCACGAATATGAAATTCGCAAGTATCCTCCTTTCCGACACAACATTCGACAAATTATAAGAATGAACCTGAATCACTTTCGATCTTTCCCCATGGAGGTCTTCCGCTTGAACACCTGGTTCATATCAAATTAATTCGAGCCTATAATCACCGTCTGTGGATAAAATTCGACATGTTTTTTTCTATCCACATCCCATTTTAGAGACTTTTGCACATAACAATGGCCTGTGGAAAAGTTTTTCCCACAAGCTCGGTAAGTTGTGGATAAAGTTTTCTAACCCATTGCAAGACGCCTGAATTTCTGATATTATATTTGTGTTTTCACTCTGAATAACTTTATCAACAGGTAACGTTTATCCACAGACTGTGAATAACTTGTGGATAGTTTATCCGACCTGTGTATATTAATCTGTCCACAGATGGTGGATATTGTCGAAAACCCTTTTTTCTTCTTTATTATATATTTCTTAAAATACCTGTTGATGAATTAACATTCAAATCTACACTGGCTCACCAGATGTAGTCTGTACAAAGGTTGTACAGCGCAAGATATAGTTTTGGGCACTTCACATTACACAACACAAAAATTCCTTAATACAGCTCACCGAACCTTTGCTGTCAAAATTAATATGAAGACGGCAATCGATGAGTTTATTTGTGCCTATACATTTAAATAAAATGATTAAAATTTTTTTTGCAAAGGAGGGATAAGTTTGGATAACATCGATAGCCTCTGGAACCAGGCGCTCGGAAAAATCGAAAAGAAAATCAGTAAGCCAAGCTTTGAAACTTGGCTTAAATCAACCAAGGCTTATTTACTGCAAGGTGATACATTAACAGTCACCGCTCCCAATGAATTTGCCAGGGATTGGCTTGAAGAACGCTATTCCCACCTTATTTCCGATGTATTGTTTGAACTTACTGGTGAGGAATTGGAAGCAAAATTCATCATTCCCCCCAATCAAGAAGATGATGATTTTGCCGTTCCTGTTCAGCCTAAAAAGATAAAAAAACAGGATAAAGAGCATGCTGCATTTCCACAGCATATGCTTAATGCGAAAAATACATTCGATACATTTGTCATCGGCTCCGGCAATCGTTTTGCCCATGCCGCGTCTCTCGCTGTCGCAGAAGCTCCGGCCAAAGCCTATAATCCCTTATTCATATACGGGGGCGTCGGCCTTGGAAAAACTCATTTAATGCATGCAATCGGGCATTATGTTCTAGAGCATAATCCGAATGCGAAGGTCGTTTATTTATCGTCTGAAAAGTTCACGAATGAATTCATCAACTCGATCCGGGACAATAAAGCTGGGGAATTCCGTGATAGATACCGAAGCGTGGATGTTTTATTAATTGATGATATTCAATTTCTTGCGGGAAAAGAACAAACTCAAGAAGAGTTTTTCCATACATTCAATGCGCTGCATGAAGAAAGCAAACAGATCGTCATCTCGAGTGACCGCCCGCCAAAAGAGATACCTACACTAGAGGATCGCCTCCGTTCAAGGTTTGAGTGGGGCTTGATCACGGATATCACGCCGCCTGATCTGGAAACGCGGATTGCCATATTGCGTAAAAAGGCAAAAGCTGAGGGTCTTGATATCCCGAACGAAGTCATGCTCTATATAGCCAACCAAATCGATTCCAATATTCGTGAGCTTGAGGGTGCACTTATTCGTGTCGTCGCTTATTCTTCATTGATCAATAAAGACATAAATGCCGATTTGGCAGCTGAAGCATTAAAAGACATCATTCCTAGCTCAAAACCTAAAATAATCACCATCTTGGAAATCCAGAAGACGGTCGGTGAACATTATAGTGTCAAACTTGAGGATTTCAAGGCGAAAAAACGGACTAAATCCGTGGCCTTTCCAAGACAGATTGCCATGTATCTTTCCAGGGAATTGACGGACTCTTCCCTGCCCAAGATAGGTGATGAATTTGGAGGCCGCGATCATACGACCGTCATCCATGCGCATGAAAAAATCTCTAAACTCATGCAAACGGACACCCAGCTTCAACGTCAGGTTAAAGAAATCCAGGACCAGCTGAGGGTATAATGGATTCTGGATAATGTGAATAACTGGCGACTACTTACACACAGTCTGTCCACATGTGGATAGACTGTTTTTCCTTAGGTTGAGTGGACTTATCCACATATCAACAGGGCCTACTACTATTACTACTATCTTTTTTAATAAAAATTATTAATAAATATGCCTATTCGGCAATAAAAAAATTGGAGGATGAAACATGAGATTTATAATCCAAAGAGATCGATTAGTTCATAGTGTCCAAGAAGTAATGAAAGCAGTCACATCAAGAACGACGATTCCGATCCTAACAGGGATAAAGATAAGCGTTACTAGTGAGGGGGTCACTCTAACAGGCAGTGATTCAGATATTTCCATCCAATCATTCATTCCCGCTGAGGTTGACGGTGATGAGATTGTTGAAGTTAAAAGCAGCGGCGGTATTGTCCTGAATGCCCGTTTTTTCAGTGAAATTGTCAAAAAGCTGCCGATGGATACTGTAGAAATTGAAGTGGAGAATAACTTTCAAACGATTATTCGCTCGGGAAAAGCTGAATTTAATCTAAATGGACTGGATCCTGAGGAATATCCGCATCTTCCGATCATTGCAGAAGAAAATATTTTCAAACTTCCAACGGACCTTTTAAAGACCCTTATCCGCCAAACTGGCTTTGCAGTGTCCACGTCAGAAACACGCCCCATCTTAACAGGTGTAAACTTGAAGGTTCAAGATGACGAATTGACCTGTATTGCAACAGATAGTCATAGGCTTGCAATGAGAACAGCCAAAATAGAAAATAAAATTAACGGGACCTATAGCGTTGTCATCCCAGGTAAAAGTCTGAATGAGTTAAGTAAAATCCTTGATGATACAAACGAACTCATTGAAATCGTCATTACCGAAAACCAAGTACTTTTCAAAGCTGAAAATTTATTATTCTTCTCAAGACTTCTTGAAGGCAATTATCCCGATACATCACGATTGATTCCATCAGATAGCAAAACCGATGTGACTGTTCACACAAAGGATTTCCTTCAAGCGATCGACAGGGCTTCTTTATTGGCCAGAGAAGGAAGAAATAATGTCGTTAAATTGACAACCCTGGAAGGCCGTATAATCGAAGTCTCTTCCAATACTCCTGAAATTGGTAAAGTAATTGAGGAAGTTCAGGCAGAAGTCATTGAAGGTGAAGACCTGAAGATCTCATTCAGTGCCAAATTTGTAATGGATGCTCTAAAGGCATTGGAAGGTTCCGATATAAAAATTAATTTCACAGGTGCAATGCGTCCGTTTGTCATTCGTCCGCTACATGACGATTCCATGCTGCAATTAATTCTCCCGGTAAGAACTTACTAAGCTAAAATAATATTTCAAAAAAATTAAAGGCTTGTGTAGCAGGTCTTTAATTTTTTTATATTTAAAGATAGATTTCCAAAGGGTTTTTGGCGTTTTTTAAATGCTGTACGGAACGCTTAATCGCTAAAAATAAGAACTGAAAAAGCTATACTTTGTCTTAATGGGATTAATTTAGTAAAATGAAATATTAAAGACTACTTAGAAATGAGTGAGGCATGAAATGGACTCCATAAAAATCAATACTGAATATATTACGCTTGGACAATTCCTGAAATTGGCCGATTTAATCCAAAGCGGCGGAATGGCGAAATGGTTCTTAAGTGAATACGAGGTTTACATTAATGGCGAATTAGACGTGAGAAGAGGCAGAAAATTAAGATCAGGTGATAAAATAGAGATTCCTGGATTTGGCACCTACACAATTACAAGCTAAAACATAAGGGAAGAGCGGAATATGTATATTGAAAATATAAGTTTGAAAAATTACCGCAACTATACCGAATTGAATCTGACTTTTGAGAATAAAGTCAATGTAATCCTCGGCGAAAATGCTCAAGGAAAAACAAACGTCATGGAATCGATTTTCGTTTTAGCAATGGCAAAATCTCATCGCACCTCAAATGATAAAGAACTTATTCGCTGGGATGAAGAGTATGCTAAAATAGAGGGAAGAGTTAGAAAGAGAAATACCTCAATACCACTTGAGCTGACCATTTCAAAAAAAGGGAAAAAGGCGAAGTGCAACCATATTGAACAAAGAAAGTTGAGTCAATATGTCGGAAATATGAATGTGGTCATGTTTGCGCCTGAGGATCTAAACCTTGTAAAGGGAAGTCCTCTAGTCAGACGCCGTTTTATAGATATGGAAATTGGCCAGGTTTCTCCCGTATACCTTCATGATATGAGCCAATATCATAAAATACTTCAACAAAGAAATCATTACTTAAAGCTTCTGCAGACCCGGAAACAAACGGATACGACGATGCTTGACGTGCTGACCGACCAATTTATTCAGTATGCAGCGAAAATTGTCGAAAGAAGATACGAGTTTCTTTTAAAGCTCCAGCAATGGGCAGAACCGATTCATTCGGGGATCTCCAGAAATCTAGAAGTATTGAAAATCCAATATAAACCGTCGCTTGATGTATCAGAATCTATGGATTTGACGAAAATGATAGAAGTATACACAGAAAAATTTGATAAAATAAAAACAAGGGAAATTGAACGGGGTGTAACACTGGTAGGTCCTCATCGTGACGACCTGGTTTTTTTTGTGAATGACCGTGATGTCCAGACATACGGTTCACAAGGACAACAGCGCACAACGGCCCTGTCTTTGAAACTTGCCGAAATTGAGCTGATCCATGAAGAAATCGGCGAGTATCCCATTTTATTATTGGATGATGTGTTATCGGAACTTGACGATTTCCGTCAATCCCATTTACTGAATACGATACAAGGGAAAGTGCAAACATTCGTGACGACACCCTCCGTTGATGGAATCGATCATCAAACCCTAAGAGAAGCGTCCACCTTTTATGTTAGTCAAGGAAGTATAAAAAAGGTTAAATGATGAGGTGAATGTATGTATCTCCATATTGGTGAAGACATTCTTGTGAAAACGGACGATGTCATAGCCATTTTAGATAAGAAGCTGCTCCAGGCCTCTCCAATCATGAGTGAATTTTTGGAGAAAAAATCTGATGTAACTTCCCATTTAGCAAAAAACTCGGTTAAATCGATTGTAGTGACGGACAAACAGGTATATTATTCACCGCTTGCGTCGTCCACTTTGAAAAAGCGTTCACTGCAGCCATCGCTCTTAATCGATGATATAGATATTCTTTGAATTGTAGCTAAACGTTATAATTACTCCTTAAAATTGATAATGCCAAAAGAAAAGTGTAGGTGATACGTATGACAATGGAACAAAAAGAAGTACAAGCTCAGGCATACGATGAGAATCAGATACAGGTTTTAGAAGGCTTAGAAGCAGTTCGTAAACGTCCGGGGATGTATATCGGCACTACCTCTGCAAAAGGACTTCACCATCTTGTTTGGGAAATTGTCGATAATAGTATTGATGAGGCACTAGCCGGTTTCTGTACGGAAATCAAAGTGACGATCGAAGAAGACAATAGCATAACCGTAGTCGATAATGGTCGGGGAATTCCTGTGGGGATCCATGAAAAAATGGGACGCCCAGCTGTAGAAGTAATCATGACGGTCCTTCATGCGGGCGGTAAATTTGGCGGCGGAGGTTATAAGGTCTCCGGCGGTCTGCATGGTGTGGGGGCATCAGTAGTTAATGCCTTATCCACGGTATTGGAAGTTTACGTTCATCGTGAAGGTAAAATCCATTATCAGCAATTTAACCGCGGTATCCCAAAAGAAGATTTGAAAATCATCGGGGAAACCGATCATACCGGAACGACTGTACACTTCATTCCTGATGGTGAAATCTTCACGGATACCCTGGAATATGACTTCGATACATTAGCCACACGAATCCGTGAGCTTGCATTCCTGAATAAAGGGTTGAAGCTGATCATTGAAGATAAACGTGAAGAAGAAGAAAAAATCAGGGAGTTCCACTATGAGGGCGGTATCAAATCTTATGTTGAGCATTTGAACCGTTCTAAAGAGGTATTGCATGAGGAACCGATTTTCATGGAAGGCGAGAAAGATGGAATTTCCGTTGAATTGGCTTTGCAATATAATGACAGTTATATCAGTAATGTCTTTTCTTTTGCTAATAATATCCATACCTATGAAGGCGGTACACATGAATCAGGATTCAAGACTGCTTTGACCCGTGTCATCAATGATTATGCACGGAAAAATGGTCTTTTAAAAGAAGCTGATGCCAATTTCTCAGGTGAAGATGTCCGGGAAGGCTTAACGGCAATCATTTCGATTAAGCATCCTGATCCACAATTTGAAGGTCAGACGAAAACCAAACTCGGAAACTCTGAGGTAAGAACGGTTACTGATTCCATTCTTTCGGAACGACTTGATGCCTTCTTATACGAAAATCCTGCCGTGGCCCGAAAAATTGTAGATAAAGGGCAAATGGCAGCGAGAGCCCGATTGGCAGCGAAGAAAGCACGTGAATTGACCCGGAGGAAAAGTGCTTTGGAAGTATCCAATCTACCAGGTAAATTGGCAGATTGTTCTTCTAAGGACCCGAGTATCAGCGAATTATACATCGTTGAAGGAAACTCTGCGGGAGGATCGGCAAAACAAGGGCGGGACCGCCATTTCCAAGCTATCTTGCCGCTAAGGGGTAAAATCCTTAATGTTGAAAAAGCGCGTTTGGACAGAATCCTGCATAATGAAGAAATAGGTACGATCATCACAGCACTTGGTACAGGGATTGGTGATGAATTCAATACTGAAAAAGCTAGATACCATAAAATAGTTATCATGACCGATGCGGATGTGGATGGTGCCCATATCAGAACACTGATGTTGACATTCTTCTACCGGTATATGCGAAAAATCATCGAGTATGGATATATATATATTGCTCAGCCGCCACTTTTCAAGATTCAGCAAGGGAAAAAAGTGGATTATGCTTATAATGACCGCGAGCTTGAAGAAATCATGGCAAGTTTGCCAAGTACTCCAAAGCCTAACCTGCAGCGTTATAAAGGGCTGGGGGAAATGAATCCGGAGCAATTGTGGGAAACGACCATGAACCCAGAAACGAGAACGCTGCTTCAAGTCAGTTTGAAAGATGCCGCCGAGGCTGATGAAACTTTCGAGATGCTGATGGGCGACAAGGTGGAACCGCGACGTAACTTCATTGAAGAAAATGCAATTTATGTAAAAAATCTTGATATCTGATTTTTGACAGGATGCTTTTTACATCCTGTTCTTTACATAGTGCACGAACAGTTAAACTTAAATGAGATATAAGCTTTTAATAGGAGGTTGGCTCCATGTCAGAAAATGAAAGATCAGGTGTTAAAGAAATAAATATAAGTACCGAGATGCGGACATCGTTTTTGGATTATGCGATGAGCGTTATCGTGTCGCGGGCTTTGCCTGATGTAAGGGACGGTTTGAAACCGGTACACCGAAGAATTCTTTATGCAATGAACGATCTTGGAATGACTTCGGATAAACCATTTAAGAAATCAGCCCGTATTGTCGGGGAAGTTATCGGTAAATATCACCCGCATGGTGATTCGGCAGTATATGAAACGATGGTACGGATGGCGCAACCTTTTAACTATCGCTATATGCTTGTGGATGGACATGGGAATTTCGGTTCGGTCGATGGTGACCAAGCTGCCGCAATGAGGTACACCGAAGCGAGAATGTCGAAAATCTCGATGGAGTTACTCCGGGACTTAAATAAAGATACGGTCAATTTCCAGGATAACTACGATGGTTCAGAAAGAGAACCAGCCGTCATGCCTGCCCGTTTCCCGAACTTGTTGGTGAATGGTTCATCAGGAATAGCGGTAGGAATGGCAACCAATATTCCGCCCCATCAATTAGGTGAGGTAATTGACGGCGTATTGGCTTTAAGCAAGAATCCTGAAATTACAATTCCAGAGTTGATGGAATATATTCCTGGTCCGGACTTTCCGACAGCCGGTTTGATTTTAGGGAGAAGCGGAATCAGAAAGGCCTATGAAACCGGTAAAGGGTCAATCATTCAACGGGCGAAAGTCGAGATTGAAGAGAAACCGAATGGTAAACAGGTAATCCTTGTTAAGGAAATCCCTTATCAAGTGAATAAAGCAAGATTGATTGAAAAAATTGCAGAACTTGCCCGAGATAAGAAAATCGAAGGCATCACCGACTTACGGGATGAATCGGATCGCAATGGCATGCGTATTGTCATGGAGCTTCGAAAGGATGTTAATGCGAATGTCCTTTTAAACAACCTGTATAAGCATACCGCGATGCAGACCACCTTCGGAATCAATCTGCTTGCTTTGGTGGACGGTCAGCCAAAGGTGCTGAATTTAAAACAATGCCTGCGCTACTACTTGGAGCATCAGCAGGTAGTCATACGGCGCAGGACTGAATTTGAACTGCGGAAAGCGGAGGCACGTGCCCATATTTTAGAAGGTTTGCGTATTGCACTTGATAATTTGGATGCAGTCATTTCGTTGATCCGCAGTTCCCAAACGACAGATATTGCCCGTGAAGGCTTAATGACACAATTCTCACTTTCCGAAAAACAGGCGCAAGCTATCCTGGATATGCGTTTACAGCGCTTGACAGGTCTGGAACGTGAAAAAATCGAAGATGAATATCAGGCATTAATGGCTATAATTGCAGAATATAAAGCGATTCTTGCTGATGAGGAAAAGGTTCTTGAAATTATCCGTGAAGAGCTTCTTGAAATTAAAGAACGTTTTGATGATAAACGGAGAACTGAAATCACATTAGCCGGCTTTGAAAGCCTGGAAGATGAAGATTTAATACCAGAGGAAAATATAATCGTGACACTTACGCATAACGGTTATATTAAACGCTTGCCTGCAACCACATACCGCAGTCAAAAACGCGGGGGGCGCGGAATACAGGGTATGGGAACGAATACAGATGACTTTGTCGGTCACTTGTTAACCACTTCGACTCATGACACTCTATTATTCTTCACCAACAAAGGTAAAGTCTATCGTTCAAAAGGATATGAAATACCTGAATATGGCAGGACGGCAAAAGGATTGCCGCTTATCAACCTGTTGGAAGTCGATAAAGGCGAGTGGGTCAACGCAATCATACCTGTGAAGGAATTTGCGGACGATTGGTATTTATTCTTCACGACCAGACATGGTATATCAAAGCGTACACCTTTATCGTCTTTTGCAAATATCCGTAATAACGGTTTAATTGCCCTAGGTTTACGTGAAGATGATGAATTGATCTCTGTCCGACTTACGAATGGAGAGAAACAGATCATAATTGGAACGAAGTCCGGAATGATGATTCGTTTCCCTGAGACGGATGTACGGACAATGGGACGTACTGCAGCAGGAGTAAAAGGGATTTCCTTAGGGACGAATGATGAAGTTGTCGGAATGGAAATTCTTGAAGATGATGAAGAAGTCCTGATCGTTACGAAAAACGGTTATGGAAAAAGGACCTCTGCGGAAGAATACCGTATTCAAAGCCGTGGAGGCAAAGGAATAAAAACATGTAATGTCACTGAGAAAAATGGTGAACTTATAGCCGTGAAAACAGTTACGGGTGAAGATGAAGATTTGATGCTGATAACAGCAGCTGGTGTATTGATCCGAATGGAAGTCGAAGGCATTTCTAAAACGGGCCGTAATACACAGGGTGTTAAGCTCATCCGACTCGAATCCGCAGATAATGAATATGTTTCTACGGTGGCCATCGTAGGAAGGGAAGAAGAAGAAGAAAAAGACATGGATATAGAGGCTGTAACAACTCTAGATCCGGATTCTGATCCTGAACCTACTGTAAATGAAGAAAATGAAGAAACTGAAAAAGATACGGAAGAATAATCTTTTCCTGAAAAAGGGGTTCGGAATTAAAATTCCGAACCCCTTTTGAAATTCCCTTTGATTATTTTTAAAACAATGAGAAAGCGGGAGTATCCGTAGGCAACGCTCAAATTGTATAAACCGTAAAAAAACTGTAGACCCAGCAATAAAGCTGGGTCTTTTTTGCATTAGCTCGGTTTCAAAGTGATATCAGAGTGTTCGGGTTTGGGTAAAAAGACTCGTTTGTTTCGAAGTGATTTCCTAATCCCCCTTATGGACAAGGCTTTAGAGGAACCAGAAAACATTTTGATGCTGCACCACTATTGCAAATAAAGAAGAATATGTATTTCATCATGCTATTTCCATTGGATTGATAGACATCAGCCCTATTGCATTTAAAATGAAATGCAATAGGGCTGATGTCTATCAAGCTGCAATTGGCGGATGTCTGGCAGATTGCGGGATGGCAAAACTGCCACCAAGTTTATTAAATAAAAGGGAAAGCCTGACGGCAGATTATTATAAGGAGATACATGCCCATCCCATTTTCAGCTACAAGATGATAAAGGATAGTTCCATCATTAAGGATAGTGTGAAGGTAGCCGTTCTAGAGCATCATGGAAGGTTAGATGGAACGGGTTATCCCAAAAGATTGAAAACAAAGCCCATGAACTTATTTACAAAAATCATTGCTGTTGCAGATGTATTTCACGCCATGACTTCCGAAAGGGCATATAGAAAGAAACAGTCACCGTTTAAGGTATTGGAAATGATCTTCCATGATGACTTTGGTAAATTTGATATTGCGGTAGTTAAAACCTTGTTATCAAGCTCACTAATTTTTCCATAGGAAGCCGGGTCAAACTGAACAATGGATTCATCGCTGAAATCATTTTCATTGATGCCGGCTCGCAAACAAGACCGGTCGTAAAGGTGATGGATAGTGGGCAAATTATCAATTTAGGGATTAATCGTGAATCATATATAGAAGAAATACTATAATGTTTAAAGAAGAATTCCACTCTTGAAATGTAAGCTTTTTCTTCTTGATCAGGGGTAAATCATAGTATTTGAAATCTATGAATGGATGTATATTATTTATTTTAAAATAACTATTGCTTTTATTCCTGATACTAGATATAATAACTAAGTCGACAGCGAAAGAATAAAGTCGTTGACAAGAAATAATATAGATGATATATTATTAAAGTCGCTTACGAAGTAACGACGATAAATCGCTCTTTGAAAACTGAACAGAACAAAGCGCCAACGTTAAATTTTA
>NZ_JVPL01000290.1:0-27072 GCF_001054655.1 Bacillus sp. 220_BSPC | reverse complement strand
ATGAGTGCTACCCATAAAGGGCGCGACAGTCGGTGGTACACCGTGGTCGTCGGAGTCAGACTAACGGATGGGCTCAAAGGCACCATAGTTCAACGACCTTCTTCGCCAGCCATTAAAACATTATCGACATAGAGACCAATTTTCATTCTCTGTGGTGAAGCGCTGAATTTTGCGCTTCATGGATGGCTAACGGGGCAGTTTAGTTCAACAAGGATTCCCCAATTAAATGGTGAAATATATACCTATGGATATACACATATCAAGATTCTTATAAACATTTGTAACGTCATATAATTCATAACTCTTTTGTAAATCAGGAGGAAGAGCAATTGGAGAATCAAAAAAAGATAAAAAAGCAAACAGTATCAATTGGGGATGTATTTGCGGTAAAACTCCCTGATGGGAGATATGGAGCATTAAGAATTGTTAACTGTGATCGAAACTCTTATCTTCTTGCTACTACCCCATATATAGGGGAGACTATCCCAATGATTGAAAATAATGTTTTAAGTAAAACTCTTCTGCAAAACCGTTTTTATTTTGAAAACGCCCCTGCAATTTGTTGGTTTGATGGTAAAATTCCTGGAACTTTCATTTACATTGGGAACATTCAAGGGACTAAAAAAATGAGACAAAGTAATTATGGTGGCACCTGGGATGAAACAACAGGTATGGAAGCCCTTTATGAGTGGCGTTGGATCAATGACAGAGATAACTTTGAGAAAGAAATACTAGAGGAAGAGCGAAAGATTGAACAACTAATGGAAAAACCGCAGAAACCAAGAAAGATGATGACAGATGAATCCTTTTGGTACATAATTTCTCTTCTAGATTGGGAGTCAGTTAATGATGAGGATGAAGTTATAGAAGTGGCTGTTAGAGAGCTTGAGAAAATGGGAGTAAGGAATATTAAGCAATTTGAAGAAGCGATGTCCTACAAACTTTATTTATTAGACACAAAGGAACACGCAAAAAACATAGGCGAATATTCATACAGTAAAAACAAGGATGATTACTTCTCACCTGATGTTTTTTTATACCTTCGATGTGAAGTAATTGCTAAAGGAGAAGGCTTTTTCAATGCGGTTCTAGAATGCCCTGTACTTATGCCTAAGGAGAATACATTCGAACCATTGCTTTCCATAGCAACTGAAGCATATGAAAGGCTAACAGGAAAAGAGTTTCAGTATATCACTGGATGTGATTATGAGACTTTCTCAAATGTTGTAGGTTGGAAATAACTTTGCAATCTTCAACTAACGGGGGCGTTAGCTGAGGATCAGAGCTGTCTTTTAGGCAGCTTTTTCTTATGGCACTAACGGGGCAGGATAGTTCATTAACTTCCAGTTGTTAAGAAACTTTATTCCTGTTTATTCGTATGGTCATTTAAGCATTATGAAAAATGGGAGGATTAGTAGTTTGGAAAAAAATCCACAAACGAAGGGAATTACTATAAGAACAGTGCTAAATATATATGGGGTTTTCACTGTTCTTGCATTAATATTATCAATTTTCACCACTCCTTATATGAAAACATGCAACTTTTTTACGATGAAGATTTAATGATGGAATCCAAAAAGATAAAGGAGTTCTTACTTTTTATTTTTGGTTCTGCGTTAGTTCACTAAAAGAAAAAAGGAGAGTACATATTATATATGGCTAATATGTACTCTCCTTTATTTATTAAGGTTTTTTATAATTAGGTCTAGATAATTTTGAAAAACTAAAAAACATTAAAGGACCGTCAATAGACCTGTTTTTTGTACGAAAGAAGGATGGCCACCAAGTTTCGACGAATATATCAATATACTTATTGGAGGTGTTGGATATGGGGATTTGTTGTGGAGAGTGTCACGTTGAATTAAAGAGTGATGATTATGTCACATTGGATGAATTTAGCACGCTGAGGCATACATATTGCGGTTATGATCTTATTACCGAGCTGATCAAAGACATTGGGACTTATCGAAATATCAAAACAAAGTATTGGTTTTCCCGTGAGCGTACTAAATGAAAATCGGTAAAATCTTGGAGTTAATTAAAACTGATACACCAGCGGATATTGCCAAAAGGGCTGATGTTCATCTTTCAGAAGAATCACTAAGAAAAGCATTGAATAAAGCTGGTTATGAGTATAGAAATTCAGGCAAAAAAGGCTGGTATTTTGTTGGTGAAGGTGACGAGGAAACGGTACAAGAGCAGCTTATTTATGACTTTGCAACAGCAGGAAAAGTTTCAACTAATGTAAATAAAGAACCTATTAACGATACCAACCAACGTTCTAACGTTGGCATAAAAAGTGGTAAAGAACAGGTCAAACAAGCGAACGAACAATCAGCACCAACCATAGAACGAACCAACGTTATAAGAAAACGTTCTTCATTCGATATGGATGTTGAACTTATGAAGGAACTAAAAATACAAGCAATCATTCATGATAGGACGGTATATGAACTAGTTGAAAGTGCCGTAAGACACTATTTAGCTGAATTAAAGGGAAAATGATGTGGCTTTGAAATAAAGTCACGATGTTTATAATAAAGTTGCACCGTTTTACCCCTTTGGATAATATCCTCTAAAGGGGTGTTTTTATGTCCAAAAGATAAAGTACATCTGAAATTTAAAAATGGATCAAGGGAATTTTTTAGTGGTAATAGAGTTGTTCCGTTAAAGGGCGCGATTCTTTAATAAGAATTACTTTTCTTATGGAACTAAAGGGGCAGGTTAGTGCAATAAAGCGTCCAGGGGTTATAATTAAGGATGCAGCTTTATTAAAAAACTAGCAAGTTATTATGTTAGAGAAGAGGTTAACAATGAAAAATAGAGAGGGAGCTATCGATTACTGTTTGGGAATGGGTAATACATATGAAGATTATCCATTTCGTGATAAGAATTGGACGTTAATGCGACATATAGATAACAAGAAAGTGTTTGCGTGGATATTTGAAAAAGATGGACATATTTGGATTAATGTGAAATGTGAACCTGGTTTTTTAGATTATTGGCGTCAGCTTTACCATTCGGTAGTTCCGGCATTTCATCTTAATAAGGACCATTGGAATTCGATAATTCTTGACGGTACTGTTCCAAAGGAAGACATTTACGAAATGATAAAACAAAGCTATATGTTAACTAAAAAAAATAATAGTAAAGTTAATTTCAAAAAGTGAAGGCATTGATTCAGCAGGAAGGATTTATGCCTTTTTCTGTGGAACTTACTATGATTGTGAAATAATCTACTTAAAGTAACGGGTGCGTTAGCTGAAGATCGGAGCTGTCTTTAAGGCAGCTTTTTCTTTATGCATTTAAAGTGGGAAGATAATCCGATAATAAAAAAATACTGATTAATTAGAGGAGAAGGGTGGTTAATAATATTTAGGGGTTATTTAGTTTGCTTTAATTATATTGGTTAGATGGTTAGACCCTGGAGTAACAACTTTTCGTGTATTGATGATAAGTGGAATCATTATATCTTTCTCTTATCTCAGAGAGAAAGGACTTTGGAGAAATTTAGCTTTAGGTCTTAGTATATTTGTTGGTTTCGTTTACTTTATGAGCTGTTGAATTAATGAGAATAATATTCCAGGGTAATGGATTTTAAATTGTTTATTCAACAAACAGGTGCTTACTTCATTACCAGGAGCTGATCAACAGCTCCTTTTTCTTATGGGCATACCCTAATAGTTCTCACATGTCACTGCAAAATTCTATATACTAAAATTAATTAAACAAGGATACACGAAGAACCTTTAAATAGAAGTGTAATACGAGGAGGAGATATCATGCTTATTACGGAACGGCATCAATTAATTATAAAGCTATTAAAAGAAAAGGGGAATGTTAAGATTCATGAGCTAGTAGAATTAACAAATACTTCAGAATCTACTTTGCGTCGTGATTTAGATCAATTAGAAAAGCAGAACTACTTAAAACGTGTACATGGTGGAGCTTCACTTTTACATAGTAAACGAGACGAACCAAGTGTGTTTGAGAAAATAACGCAGAACCTTGAGGAAAAAGCTAAGATAGCAAAATATGCGGCAGAACTAATTTTGGACGGCGACTGTGTTTATCTTGATGCTGGAACAACAACGTATCAGATGATCAAACATTTAAGACAAAAAGATATCGTTGTCATTACAAACGGAATTGATCATTTAGATGCATTACTTGAAAATGAAATATGCACATATTTTATTGGTGGGTTTGTTAAAAAGATTACCAAAGCAACAGTTGGACGTTATGCATACGAAAGTATAAAAAAATACAGATTTGATAAGTGTTTCATGGGTGCGAACGCTATTCATTATAATTTTGGATTGACTACCCCAGATCCAGAAGAGGCGCAAATAAAAGAAAGAGCCATCTTTTTGTCACGTGAGGCCTTTGTATTAGCAGATCATACAAAATTTGGAGAAGTATCATTTTCTAAGTTTGCAGATTTAAACCAGACAAAAGTTATTACGAATGAGGAAGGTACAATAACGTTAGGAAAATATAAGGAGAAAACGGAGATAATTATTGTGAGGGACTAAAAACTAAATTTGCTATCGTTGAAGGAAAGCTGGTATTCAAACTGTCTGATTCAGACATTTAGAATACCGGCTTTTTTTGAAGATTCTGAAATTATTTTATTGAAAATTTTCCCCTTTGTTTTATCAATATAATAAAGAATGCTTGATTTATTGTAATGTGGCCAATTAACAATGAGAGAAAATCTGCTCCATGTATTAAATATTCCATTTGAAACGTTTAATATTTTATGTTATCAATATATTTTTTGTAATAATTGGAACCGTTGACAATTACAAACAGCTCTAATATAATCAAAATCAATCAAAAACAACCAAAATCAATCAATTATAATTCTAATGTGTAAAGGGTAATCATATTGTTTTACAAGGGATGAAAGCGTTATCAATAAATAGTCAATGTGAAAAACTATCAAAATCAACCATACTTCCATTGTTTCAACCAAAAATATTCATTTAAGGAGGTGATCTAGTTTAAGAGATTGAGAGCGGTAACAATTTCTCGTTCAGTAGCTAATTATTTTCATCTTCAAAAACTAGGGGGGACTAATATGGTGAATTATGTAAAAACGATAGGAATACTAGTTTTGGCGTTTGTAATTGCCACGATGACGGCATGTAGTGGGGCTAGTGAATCATCAAATGGATCAACAGACGGTAACGAAGGACAAAAAGGTAACAAACAATTAACGATCGGTGTAGCGGTGGGTAGTTTAGCAAACCCTTTCTTCGTCTCCATGGCTAAAGGTGCTGAAGAAGCAGGAAAAGAATTAGGTGCGGAAGTTCTAGTTGAAAGCGCTGAATATGATTTAGCCAAACAAGCAGCTCAAATTGAAAACTTTATTACGAAAAAGGTAGATATCATTCTTTTAAATGCTGTTGATACAAAAGGAATTGCGGCAGCTGTTCAACAGGCCAAAGCGGCTGATATTCCAGTAGTTGCTGTAGATACCAATGCTGAAGGTGGTGTCGATGCCACTGTTACTTCAGACAACTATCAAGCTGGTAAACTGGCCGGAGAATATGTGATTGAAAAATTAGATGGAAAAGGAAAAATAGTTATTATTGATGGACCTCCTGTTTCGGCTGTATCTGATCGTATTCAAGGATTTGAAGATGCAATAAAGGATTCCGAAATTAAAGTTATCGCGAAGCAAAATGGAGAAGGGAATCGCGAAAAGGCATTAACGGTGATGGAAAGTATTTTACAAGCTAATTCATCAGGCTCTATTGACGCTGTATTTGCGATTAATGATCCAGAAGCAATTGGTGTTGAAATTGCTCAAGAGCAAGCGAATCGTAAAGATGAATTTTTCATTGTCGGAGTGGACGGTGCTCCTGAAGCCACAGAAGCAATGGCAAAGGAAGGAAGTACAATTGCTGCTACTTCAGCTCAGTCACCTAGTAACATGATCAAAAAAGCTGTTGAAATCGGAATGAAAGTGAAAACTGGTGAAAAAGTTGAGGAGCTTATTAAAGTTCCAGTTGAGATTGTAACTCAAGATACATTAGATTCTTACCAAGGTTGGTAAGAATCTTTCAATAAATAGGCTGATAAGGATTCCTCCTTTAATCAGCCGATTCAAATCAATATAAGGGGTGAGATAAAGGTATGGCTGTGAATGAAATGTCCCTTAAAGGCCAACAAAGTCTAAAAAAGCCAGTGTTGAATATGGAAGGGATTGGTAAGACGTTCTCGAGTGTAACCGTATTGAACAATGTGAGGATTGAACTTTATCCAGGTGAAGTACATGCATTAATGGGAGAGAATGGCGCTGGAAAGTCAACTTTCATGAAAATCCTTGCAGGCATTCATACACCTGATGACAATGGTGGGAAAATCTACTTGAAAGGTCAACCAATTTTATGGAAGGACCCTACTGATGCAAGGAACAAAGGAATTAGTGTTATTCATCAGGAGTTAAACCTTTCTCCTAATTTAACAATAAGTGAAAATATCTTAATGGGTTCCACCTTTCCTAGAAATGGTTTAGGAATGGTGAAATGGGATAAGGTCCATGAACGTGCCCAAGAGGTGTTAGATTCAATGGGGTCGAATCTAAATCCACGCCAATTGGTTTCGACCTTAAGTGTTGCTCAACAACAAATGGTCGAGATCGCCCGAGCATTATCCTTTAATGCAGAGGTACTCATAATGGATGAACCAACCGCCTCTTTAACAGATAAAGAAATAAAAAAGCTGTTTGAAATTATTGATGATTTGAAAAAGCAGGGAGTTGCCATTGTATATATCTCTCACAGAATGGAAGAAATCTTTAAAATTTCTAATAGGTTCACTGTATTACGTGACGGCGAATGGATTGCAAGTGGGCCGATTGAAGAGACAAATCCTGATCATCTCGTAAAGCTGATGGTAGGACGGGATTTAAAGGACCTGTTTAATCGGTCAAAAGCCTTTGGCACAAAAAATCCAAAGGAAGTTTCACCTGTACTTGAATTGAAAAATGTTTCTGATAACACAATTGTAAAGAATGTATCTTTAAAAATTTACCCAGGTGAAATTGTTGGTTTAGCGGGGCTTGTTGGTGCTGGCAGAACAGAATTGGTTAGGGCCATTTTCGGTTTGTCCGAGTTGAAAAGTGGCGAAATATTGGTTGATGGTCAATCTGTTAAAATCAAATCCTCAATAGATGCTATTGCTAATAGGATTGCACATGTACCTGAAAGCAGGAAAGAACAAGGGTTATTTTTATCAATGTCCGTAAAAGAAAACATCATAATGGCTGAATTGAAAAAACACGCTAAAGCAGGAATTGTTAGTTGGAAGCAAGCAAATGAAAGCGCTAACCAATATATTGAAGACTTAAATATAAAAATAGCTTCCCCAGAACAGCAAGTATCAAACTTAAGTGGTGGGAATCAACAAAAGGTAGTGATCGCTAGGTGGCTATCAATTGCACCAAAGGTATTACTACTGGATGAGCCAACACGAGGGGTTGATATAGGTGCCAAGACTGAAATCCACAAGATTGTTTCAAAGCTTGCAGATGAAGGATTGGCCGTTTTAATGATATCATCTGAACTTCCTGAAGTATTGGGGGTAAGTGATCGAATACTTGTCATGAGTGAAGGAAGGTTAACAGGCGAGCTTTCGAAGGAAGAAGCTACACAGGAAACTATTATGCGTTTAGCTACCATAGGGGGGAGAGAGAAATGAGAGGGAATACGCAAACTATTACACATTCACAACGCCTAAATATAGGAAATGTCCTTTATTCTTTATGGAATAGGCTTGGCATGATCATGATTTTATTATTATTGTGTGTAGTACTTTCATTTACAGCACCAAATTTTTTAGATACAGCCAATTTATTGAATGTATTAAAACAAGTTTCCATTATTGCTATTTTAGCTGCTGGGATGACAATCGTTATTTTAACTGGTGGTATTGATTTATCAGTTGGTGCAACAGTTGCTCTATCTGGCGTTATCTCAGTCATGGTCTCTTCTGCAGGAGTTAATCCTATAATTGCGATGTTATCAGGCGTACTAGTAGGGTATGCAGTAGGACTGATTAATGGGTTTCTTACAGCCAAAGCAAAGTTACCAGCATTTATTGTTACACTAGGCAGCTTCACATATGTTCGTGGACTCGCTTATGTCATTAGTGGCGGTTATCCAATTGTTTTACAAAACGAAACATTTAAATTCATCGGTGGTGGAAGTATTTTCGGAATCCCCACTCCTATTTATATCATGTCTTTAGTATACGTTGTGATGTTTTTTGTTCTTAAATATACGATGTTCGGTCGTCATATTTATGCGATTGGTGGCAATGAAGAGGCAGCTCGGTTAACTGGAATTAAGGTTGAAAAGTCTTTAATCAATGTGTATTCGATTAGTGGTTTTCTAGCTGGTTTAGGAGGAGTCGTTTTAGCGGGAAGGTTGTTTTCTGGACAGCCAACTGCTGGTCAAATGTATGAGTTAGACGCAATTGCTGCTGTTATTCTAGGAGGAACAAGTTTAACAGGTGGAAAAGGGAAAATAATAGGAACAATTATTGGGGTTTTAATTATGGGGGTAATCAGTAATGGGTTAACTCTAATGGATGTCAACTATTATTGGCAGTTAGTTGTAAAAGGTGGAGTTATTGTAGCAGCCGTTTTATTAGATCGATTGCGCGGAAATAGTCCAGCATAACGATCATATGTCATTTTAGATTTTAAAAAAGGGATGTGAAATAAAAGTGAAGAGGATCATTAGTATTCTACTAATATGTTCAACTGTCACTTGTTTACCATTTAATCGTGCAAATGCAGAAGATCCTGGGTATTATAATGAACCATACCGTAATCAATTTCATTTTTCTCCTGAAGCTAACTGGATGAATGACCCGAATGGTATGGTTTTTTATAAAGGTGAATATCATTTGTTTTATCAATATCATCCGTATGGAACGACATGGGGACCGATGCATTGGGGGCATGCTGTCAGTAAAGATCTTGTTAATTGGGAGCATTTGCCGATTGCTTTATCGCCGGATGAAAACGGTCAGATTTTCTCGGGGAGTGCTGTTATTGATTGGAACAATACAGCTGGCTTTGGAAAAGAAGCAATGGTTGCCATCTTTACGCATGCAGGGGATAAGCAAGTCCAAAGTATAGCGTATAGCCCAGATAAAGGAAGAACTTGGGAAAAGTACAAAGGGAATCCCGTAATGCCAGACCCTCCTATACAAGATTGGCGCGATCCTAAAGTATTTTGGCATGAAGAATCAAACCAATGGGTTATGTCGTTAGCGGCTAAGGATAAGATCATGTTTTATACCTCACCTAATTTAAAAGAGTGGGAGTATGCAAGTGAATTCGGCGAAGATGGTGGAATACAAGCAAATAGCTTAGACAGAACTTCTTATACCATGTCATCCCAGACAGGTGAATCATTTAGCTATGAGGGAGATATTACCCTTAATGAGAAGAATGGGAGAGAAGGGGCAGGCGGTTTAGTTTTTCGGTCAGACAGGAGTGCAAAGAACGGCTATGTTGCGAGCTTAGATGCCAAAAACGATGTCATAACATTAAGTAAGAATGTAGATGGAACAAACGAGGAAATTGCGAGAAAACCTTTTACCCTCGAAACTTCAACTACCTACCATGTGAAGGTGGAAACAGATGGGGATCAAATTCAAGTCTCTGTAAACGATCAATCCGTTATAAAAAAAACAGATATAGAATTCGATTATGGATACTATGGATTGTCAGCGTGGAATTCAACGGCTGCCTTTCGAAATGTGGAGTTCAAGAATACATCTAACTTTGAAACCAATTTATCAAAATGGACAGATGTAAACGGAAGCTGGGAGAACACGATGGACGGAAAAAGTGGAGCCTCTACGGAGGATGCTTTTGTAATGAGTGGTCAAACAGGGGATAACTTTTTTTATGAAGCAAACATTGAGATATCTGGGGGAAAAGGTGGCAACGGAGCTGGCTCGCTCGTTTTTCGTGCAGATCCTCATGCAACAAATGGTTATATGGCGAATGTCGATGCTTTAAACGATACAGTAAAAATCATGAAAATTGAAAATGGAGACATATCCATTCTAGCTGAAAAAACAATAAATCTAGATACAGATAAAAGGTACCATTTAAAAGCAAGCACTCATGGAAAAAATATTAAAATTTTTTTAGATGGTAATCTCATTCATGATGTAAATGATTCAACTTTTTCGTCAGGGCATTTTGGCTTGAATGTTTGGAATTCATCCACGTTATTCCAAGATGTTCAAGTTGGTAAGAACATCATGACAAATGAGAAGGAAGTTACTAATCATGATTTTGAGACAGGTGATCTAACTGGGTGGAGTACAATCGAAGGTAATGCTTTCACAAAAGATCATGTGACAAATGTACCATCTTACTGGGGAGGGGATTTCGGCCACCAAGGAAACTACCACCTATGGGGGTTTACTGATCTTCAAAAGGGAGATGACGCAACAGGTGAACTGCACTCCTCATATTTTAAACTAGGTGGCTCTGGAGAAATCAACTTTCTGTTGGGCGGTGGTAATGATATCAACAACCGCTATGTTTCGTTAGTGAGAGCCTCTGATGATCAAGAATTAATTCGACAAGCCAATACCAAATTTAAAGAAGAAAAATATCAAAAATACGTCTGGGATGCTTCTAAATACATTGGAGAAGTGTTATATATTAAAGCTGTGGACCATGCTACAGGTGGTTGGGGTCATTTAAACATGGATGATGTTAATGTTTATAATGAAGGGGCCATGCCAAATGAAGTAGACCAAGTTGCCAAAGAGCCTGAGAAAGACGATTCGAAAGAAAGCGGCATCCTTACAGACTGGTCTGCTGTTTCTGGAGAGTGGATACCTTCTACTCATGGTAGTAACGGAGGGATTTGGGAATGTCCTACTCTAATCGAATTACCAATTGATGGTGACCCTTCAAAAACAAAATGGGTACTACAGGTAAGCATTAATGATGGCGCTCCTGCAGGCGGGTCAGGTATGCAATATTTTGTAGGTACCTTTGACGGGAAAACGTTTAAAAATGAAAATTCTTCCGATCAAGTGTTATGGACTGACTACGGGGCAGATTATTATGCCGCAGTAGATTGGAGCGGAATTGATGGTAAGAATGGCGAAAAATATTGGATTGGCTGGATGAGTAATTGGCTGTATGCAAATCATACACCAACTTCGACTTGGAGAAGTTCAACGACATTGCCAAGAAAGATGGAGCTAACTCAGACAGATGAAGGTTTACGTTTAAAACAAACACCAGTTTCTTTAAAAACCATTCGAGATAAGAGTGAAAAAATTTCATATAAAAATAAAGTCATATCTGGTGAAAGTAATCTCCTATCCAAACTATCAGAAGATACATTTGAAATGATAGCTGAGTTTGATGTAGATGATATAAAAGCAACTGAATTCGGCTTTCAAGTTCGTAAAGGAGCAACTGAATATACGACTATTGGCTATGATGTTGCCACCAAACAATTATTCGTAGACCGTTCAAATTCAGGAAGCTTTGATTATGGGAACAATGTGGTCGGTAAGCATGACGGACCGTTACATGCATTAAATGGGACTGTGAAAATGCATATTTTCATTGACCGATCTGCTGTAGAAGTGTTTGGAAACAAAGGTGAAACGGTTATTTCTGATCAAATTTTCCCGGATCCATCAAGTAAAGGATTACAAATTTATAGCAAGGGTGGAGAAGTTACATTAAAGTCTTTGAAAATATACCCTTTAAAGAGTATATGGAAAAGATAAAGACTAAATTTCAATCCTATTAAAGATGGGTTGATAGTAAGAGTTTATGAAGGCTGTCGAAAATGATCGATAGCCTTTCAATTTACCTAAATCACAAGAATGGGGAGTGTAATGTAAATGAATAAAACAAACCGCGCAGTCATATGCGTTGGGGAGCTTTTGATCGATTTTTATTGTACAGATATTGATGTTAATTTAATGGAAGGTAATCATTTTCTAAAGAAAGCAGGGGGTGCACCAGCGAATGTCGCAGCTGCTATTTCAAGGCTTGGTGGGGAAGCAAGTCTTATTGGAAAAGTAGGAAATGACCTATTTGGATTATTTTTAATAGAAACGATAAAAGAGGTGGGGGTTGATACATCGATGATTGTTACTGATGATTTGGCACCAACTACTTTAGCATTTGTTTCTTTACAAGCAAATGGTGAAAGGGATTTTGTATTCAATAGAGGAGCGGATCGAAATTTAACAGAGGATAACTTATACCTAGATAGATTAAGTGGTGCAAAGATCATTCACTTTGGATCTGCAACTGCATTTCTGGAAAACCCTTTTAAAACAACTTATTTAAAGGCAATGGAATTTGCACAAAATAGGGGGATATTTCTATCGTTTGACCCTAACTTCCGACATGATTTATGGAAAAATAGAGTGGCTGAATTTATTAATTTAGCCAGAAAGGGTATATCAATGGCTGACTTTGTAAAAGTAAGCGAAGTAGAGCTTGAACTAATCACGGGAAAAACGGATAAATATGATGGAATAGCAATGCTCCATCATTTAGGGGCAAAAATAGTGGCTGTTACCCTTGGATGGGAAGGCACTCTTCTTTCAAATGGAAGTGGAATGAGTGTAATAAACAGTGTCGAAGTAAACTCAATTGACTCAACTGGTGCTGGTGATGCATTTGTCGGTGCTGCTTTATTTCAATTTGCAAATCTTGAGTCCTATGACACAATTCTTAGTGATTTTAGTAAACTTAAAGAGATCATTCTTTTTGCAAATAAAGTGGGTGCCGTCGTGTGTACGAAGGTAGGAGCGATTTCTTCTCTACCAAACGAAGAAGATATATATAAGGTTTAGTCTTCAGCGTATTGTTTCGGATTTTTAGTTTATATTCGTCCCTTAGCGGATAAATATTATATATATAAATAAGAAGAACCGTGAACTGAAGTGAATTAGATTTTATTTTGATTAACTAGTAAAAAACAGATGGATAACAAAATCATGCCTTAATCGTTACTTAGAACAGTAATTAGGTAATTACTATTAGTGCCTCGCCCATTTGGATTGAAGGCACTATTTGTGATTTAAGAAAAATGAGCCTACTTAATGTGAACTTTGTGAAATATTGTACTTAAACTCCCATGAAAATTAAAAAAGCTCAAAATCCAGAAAAAACCACAATAAAATAGACCCAGTAAAAACGCTTTTTAAAAAAAGGCTGAGCCTTATGAGTGATCTGATTGAGTTTGGTAAATAGTTAAACAAAATCTCCAATCATAGCAAATTAAGCAGAGGCTAGCGCGACAACCAAAAAAGGATTAATCTCCCATGAGTGCTACCCATAAAGGGCGCGACAGTCGGTGGTACACCGTGGTCGTTGGAGTCAGACTAACGGATGGGCTCTAACGTACCATAGTTCATCGACCTTCCTCTCCCAGCCGTAGAATCAGTATTGACCGTTCTGAACCATTTTCATTCTCTGTGGTGAAGCGCTGATTTTTGCGCTTCATGGTTGGCTAACGGGTATGATCGGAGCTGTCTTTAAGGCAGCTTTTTCGTGTTTAATCGTTTTTCGACTTGAGCCATGGTTAACAATTGTTTTTCCAATTTGTAACCCTCCTATCCAGGGAATGGAATATTATATTAACTTCTCCGGCAGTTCTGCAATAACCTACCTTCCTTTGGTACGTCTTTATGTACTTCACTGTTAATCATTTGGTAACAACTTTTGATTTGGATAGATCATCTTGTTCATTTAACCTGCTTCATCTATAGTAGATGGATATATAAGGTGTAGAGGTGAAGAGATGGCATTGCGGCTATTACGGTATTTTATTTTTTTTCTTGGATTAACTTTCTTTGGATTAGGGAATGCAATTGCGGTGAATGTTCAATCCTTGGGGCTGCATCCTTGGGAGGTTTTAAACGTCGCCCTGTTCGAGTGGTTCGGTTTCACAATTGGGACGTGGAGTGTCATGTGTGGTTTAGTACTTGTGTTGATCGTCTTTGTCGTGGATAGGAAGTATATTAATATAGGTACCTTCCTAAATGCCTTGTCAATCGGCCCGATCATGGATTTCTTTTTGCATCTCAACATTCTTCCTCATGAAACGGAGCATTGGTGGTTGAATATACTCATATTGTTGACGGGTATCATCATAACCGGAATTGGCGGAGGAATTTATGTGGCTGCGGGAATTGGGGCAGGTCCCAGGGATGGTTTCATGCTTTCCGTTTCGGAAAAAACCGGGTTATCGGTCAGTTGGGCAAGAATCGTTGTCGAGAGCCTCATCTTGATTATCGGGTTCATTCTTGGAGGTCCAGTGTTTATTATGACGTTTGCATATACCTTTATTCAAAGCCCGGTCTTTCAGTTTTCCATGAAACTGATGCGTTCCTTTATCGTTAGTTTGGAGAAGAAGCGAAAGGAACAATTTGAGATTCCGTTATAATTGGAAGGAGGATGTCCTTTGGTCACCTCTTTTCGTGCTAACGGGTGCATTTCTTTAAAAAGGAATGCTCTTTTCGTATCCAATTAAAAGGAAGTGAATGTTATTATTTTATTAAAGATGGTTGCTCTTCTAATATAGGTGGAGAAGGCTTTAATAAAATATTAACTTTGGAAGCACACCACTGCAATAAGACTTATAACGAAATTAAGTTCTTGATATATCCCGTCAAGGACATATTATGAAACAGTGCTCTAATAAAGGAGTTGTATAAAATGAATGAAAATAAAGGTACAGAAATAAAACGCTTTTCAAAAGCAGAAAACATTCTACCTCAGATCAATAGTAAAACTAAGCTAGGCGACTTACGAAAAATCGCGAAGGACATTAAAAAAGATCACGAACTAGCTATGGAACTTTGGTCAACCGAAGAGTTTTTGCCCAGACTATTAGCAATCTTAATTATGGACAAAAAACTTCTTTCACAAGATGTGCTAAATAAGCTTGATAAGGATATGCAGACTCACACTTTTGATGAGCGAAATAACTTAATGGATTGGTTAATGGCTAATCAGCTCACCAAAGACAAGAAGAAAATTGCATTGATGGAGTCATGGGAAAATAGTCCTTCTGCTCTTCAAAGGCGAGCTTTCTGGTATTATCAAGGGCGATTGAGATGGACTGGACAGACACCGCCTGATAACACCGCATACTTGCTATCTGCATTAGAAGCTAATATTACGCAGGAAGAACCGGAAGTTCAATGGGCGATGAATTTCACCGCAGGCTGGATAGGCGTTTATGATGAAAAGAATCGTGCACGTTGTATTAAACTTGGTGAGGAAACGGGTCTTTACAAAGATGAAATAGTAGCAAAAGGATGTACTCCCAGCTATTTGCCGGAGTTCATTACAATTGAAGTTAACAAACGGCATAATAATTAGTTACCTCTGAAAAATTTATTAGGGTTTAATGCAAAAAATAAAGGAATTCAAAGCCTCAATATGAAAATTGTAATAGGCTTGGACTTCATTTATAACTTTAGAGTTAAACAAGGATAGAACAGAATTAACTATCACTTTGCCAAACGAAAACCGGTCACCTACACAAAAGCAATGATGGATCCGGAAGAGTTTAATCCAGAATTTGAGTGGTGAAAAAATTATCAATAAAATGGTACACGTGGGTAGAAAAGTTAAAAAAAAAGGCGTGTTTTTGGTCGGAAAATATTGGGGAATCAGATGTTTTTAAACAAGTGGTAAAGAGAATTTGTAAAATTAACAATATTCCCCCCCAGAAACCTAAATTTGAAGTTATCGATAACTTAATGGTTATTAGTATAAAGAACCATTTAAAAGATGGAGTAGACTTAGATTGTTTTAATATTTTAAATCTGATTTACCGAATAAATGGACCATTAGGGATAAGATTCAATCAACAAATGTACCTCTATCCAAATTCGGAAAGACTGGCTAGAGTAACTTTATCTTTTAAAAAAGAAGATTATGATACTTTAAATAGCAAAATGAAAGAATTTTGTGAATAAATGTACTTAAGCTTAACGGGTGCGTTCGTTCTATAAAAGGCTGCCAATTGGCGGCTTTTTTTACAAAACAAAAAAGGAGCTATATAGCTCCTGGTAATTTAAAAAATCCAAAAGGTTCATCCCTTGTTATATATATCAAAAGGACGATGTCAACTTCCGTCATAATAAACATAGGCACAAATTGATCCTATTTCCCTTGCCAATCCGGTTACTTCATTTTCAAATTCAGTTACCCATCTGTTCGCGCACTCAACATGAGCCCATATTCTAAATATTGCCATCAAGATAGTTTAAGGTGTGAGTGAAATATTTTAATATAAATGGAGGATTAAAACCGCCACGTTGATGATGGACTTTCTGTCTGAAAGATGTAAAATATAGGTTTAATTGAAGTTCATCTTATTTACATAATGTAGCATACTGAAGGTTTAAGTGATAATACAATCAGGAGGAATTTTTCAATGGCTTTGTCCGAAATGAATAGTAATTCGTTTAGAATGATTAATAATCTAGGTAAACAATACACGGAATTAAATCCTTTCTTTGTATTCATCGCTGAATACATGATTTTTTTCTTGGTATTGGCAGTCCTGATGTTTTTGTTTTCTCGTAGTAATAAAAATAGAATCATGGTAATCTGTGCATTTATTGCATTAGTTATCTCGGAAATATTGGCGAAAATAGCAGGGAAATTCCACTCGAATTATCAACCGTTTGCTGAGTTGCCCAACGTTAATAAGTTAGTTGAAAAAGCAGTCAATAATTCATTTCCAAGCGACCATACGATCATATTTTTTTCATTTTGCATAACCTTCTGGTTGTTCAAAAGGGGGTGGGGATTTTTATGGGGAATTTTGGCTGTTCTTGTAGGCATTTCGCGAATTTGGGTAGGTGTCCATTATCCAGCAGATGTTCTTGTCGGAGCCATCATCAGTATCGTTTCAGCGATGATCGTTTACAAAATTGTTCTTAAGTTAAGTCTGACCAAGAAATTTTTGAGAAATCAAGGGGTGGGCGAACAATCCATTCTATCTGCCCTATCCAAACAAAAGAAAGGTCAGTCAAAGGACTATTAAAAAAGGGTTAATTAATATACAAATTAGCAGACCAAATCGGTCATTGCTTCACTTGCATTTGTTGTTTTAAGTCTTGTTTCAAGAACCGAACGGAAGCAGGACAAAAAATATGTAATTATCAAAAGCTGATTTACTTCTTGAAATGAAATAATTATTAAACAGGAAGTTTTATTCAACGATTTTTCAACTAAAAGGTCAAAAGGATAACAAAAGGTTGCTAAGGCAGCCTTTTTTTATGGCACAAAAGGGGCAGGTTAGTTGAATTAAAGGGAAAAAAGAATGCAATAGTTTTCATTTTACTTAAAAGCTGTAAGTTATTATAACTAAACATTTATATTACATAAATAATGACATGACTGTAGGCTATTTTTCATACAATATTTTTGGGGTGGAAAAATGACAAGAGCAAAATACACAAGTTCAGACGTTGACTTAATGGCAAGGATGATGAGAGCAGAAGCCGAAGGTGAAGGAAAACTAGGAATGTTATATGTTGGAAATGTAATTGTGAATCGTCTTGTAGCTAATTGTTTAGACTTTAAAGGTTTAAGAACAATTCCACAAGTCATTTATCAAGTACAAGGAGGAAATTATTCTTTTGAAGCTGTTCAAAAAGGGAATGTATTTTATCAAAGAGCGAGAGGTATTGAAAGAAGATTAGCAGAACAGAATTTGAAGCACTGGAGACAGCATCCGGCTAGATATGCTCTTTGGTATTTTAATCCATATGCTCCATGCCCTCCAACATGGTATGATCAACCTCATACTGGTCAATTTAAAGACCATTGTTTTTATGAACCAAAACCTGGAACATGTGATAGTGTTTATAGAGGCTAAGCTTACTCTTTGAGTAAGCTTTTTTACATATTTAAAATATTTATACAAAATAAAACTTTTAGTAATAGTTTTCATCTGAAAAAGTAAGAATGTGAATTATTGTACGGGTGCGTGGGACTTGATCCCGTTAACTAAACTGTCCGCCCCTACTTGTAGCCAGAAGGCTTGGTTACCGACGATTGAGTCTGGAAACGGGTTCAATGGATGCTTGAACCTGATAAGAGACAATATGCGAGTTTCGGAATACAATATTGAAATCCGAACAGTGTATTTATGACAAAGGAATAATAAGTTGTTTTACAGGCTACATTAGTTTTAAAAAATTTAGGCAGCAATTGGGCACTATCCTGGAACAAGAACTCATTTTTCATTTTAGGGCTTGGTTATGAATAAGGGCGCAATTGTTGAATAATTAAATCCCAATTTCTCAATTATATAACTGAGAGATTGGGATTTTTAATGCTGAAATATCCTTAACGTTGGAAATCCGCGTTTTGCTGGCGATACCCCATCGCCATCAAGCTAAGCGCGCAAGAGATAATATAAAAGTGTGTTCTCTTTAATTTGCTATGGTAACACTAAAAATGCGCATGACAAAAAAAACATCAAATAGGTTTTTTAAAAAATATTAGGCAGCTTTAAGTTTTTGTGACGTACAATCATACACAATACCTAAGATATCAAAGACCGTTTTATTGTTATAACGATGACATTTCCGTCCGTTTTTCTCTAAAAGGTGAAACAGACGTAGAATGATTTTTGATAATTCTTTGGCGTCCTTTTGTAATCCTTGATAAAACAAAGAGGAGGGGCCAACCGCAAACTTAAACTCTGATTATTACGAAAATGCTAGATTAAAGCATGAACCTCCAACAGGCGATTAGTAAATCCAGGTTTGGATGGGGCCTGACAAGGGAGTAGCAAGCCAAAAATTATAATAGAAGGCCGCGAAAGCGAAGAAGTTATCAATTCTTTAAATGAATTTGGTCATCAGGTTTGAGTAATAGAGGAGTTGGATGAGATTATGGTCATGTAAATGACATTCTTATCGAAGACCAAGACTACTTTTTTCGGGAGGTGTTGATTCTTGGACGGATGGAGCTGATATGGACGGGTAAGCAAATGTAAAATAATATGTTAGATTTCCTTACATTAGTAGTGACAAAGGGCAATAATATTTATATGATTAATTCAAGAACTAGAAGCAGCAGGTGAGTATGGGTGAATTCTTCTTTTAAAAAACAGCTGTCGCAGTTATATAATGATATCAACCAAGAAATTTATAGTGCGGGAGTTAGTAAGCAAACAATTGACATCCAGGATAATCGCATTGTCATTTTTGCGCAGACGAAGCGCTCGCCTTTAATCTCAGTATTAAGTGAAAGGTATTCTGAGCTGACCTTATCCGTCGATGGGGCTTTAGTCATGGAATATAAACTTCGATTAAAAGAAAACATTGAGAAGCGATTTGGAGTGAAGGTCAACACCATATTTAAGGATTACGATTCTACAAGTGAGCATGCTTGTACGGTGATTTACCTAGAACAATCGCTTGGTATCTAACCAACCTTATTATTGGAGAAATTTTGATTTATCATTTTTTCTTCACGGACTTGTTTCAAGGATTCAGGAGCTTAAATTTCGTTATACGTGGTTTAGGAGCCGTAGATATAGGAGGAGACCCCTTCTATTTCTGCGGCTTTTTTTATAAAGCAAATTAAGGGGGAATAAAGGTGAATTCAAAAGTATTCTCGTTAGGTTTCCAGCACGTCATGGCGATGTATGCTGGGGCGATTCTTGTTCCATTGCTTGTTGGGAGGGCATTAAACCTTACTCCGGAGCAATTGGCTTACTTGGTCGCCATTGACTTATTAACCTGCGGTATCGCTACCTTACTGCAAGCGTGGAAAAACAAATATTTTGGAATTGGTCTACCCGTTGTATTGGGTGCTTCGTTTGTTGCCCTGTCGCCGATGATCGCTATCGGATCACAATATGGTATTCCTGCCATTTACGGATCCATTATAGTAGCAGGACTCTTCATTTTTTTATTTGCTCGCTATCTTGGAAAACTCGTAAAGTTCTTTCCACTTGTTGTAACGGGAACTGTCGTCGTGATCATTGGACTATCGTTAATTCCATCGGGAGTTAGAAATATGGCTGGCGGAGCAGGGAATCCGGACTTCGGTAGCATAGATAACTTGATGTTGTCCATGGGTGTCATCGCTATTATTCTTGTTATCAATCGTTTCTTTAAAGGGTATGTCCGCTCTCTTTCAGTGCTCTTAGGGATTGTCGCAGGTACAGCACTAGCAGCGATGATGGGGAAAGTAGATTTCCATGAGGTTTTAGAAGCTTCATGGTTCCGTATTCCTCAACCGTTCTATTTCGGTGCCCCATCCTTCGAGATAGCTCCGACACTGACGATGTTAATTGTAGGATTAGTCATTGTAGTTGAATCAACAGGTGTGTTTTTTGCCTTAGGGGAAATTTGTGATCGTCCTGTTACACAAGATGATCTCACTCGAGGATATCGAGCAGAAGGCTTGGCTATCACCTTAGGAGGAATCTTTAACGCCTTTCCCTACAACACCTTTGCGCAAAATGTAGGGTTAGTTCAACTATCTCAAAACAAATCAACGAACGTTGTGGTTGCAGCAGGTAGTATCCTAGTATTTCTTGGTTTAGTTCCTAAAATTGCGGCCCTTGCTACCATTATTCCTGCCCCCGTACTTGGCGGTGCTACGGTTGTGTTGTTTGGTATGGTCGTGTCTTCAGGAATTAAAATGCTAGGTTCAGTAGATTACAAAAATCAACATAATGCACTTATTATTGCTTGCTCAATTTCGTTAGGACTAGGATCAACCGTCGTACCTGAGTTATTTAGTCAATTGCCTCCAGCCCTGCGAATCATTGTTAGCGATGGAGTGATTACCGGAAGCCTAACTGCTATCTTTATGAACCTATTTTTTAACTTCCATACTGTTCTAGCTCCAGCATCCGTCCAGCATGAGAAAGCTAACGAAGCACATGTTTAATGAAAAAAAGATAAAGGGGTTATGATACATGATTACTTTGGAATGCATTAAATGAAATTTCATTGTCTGAGTTTATGGAAAAGTTAAAGGACATATTTGAATACTCTCCTTGGGTAGCCCAAAGGGCAGGGGAGTTTTAATTAGCTATAAAAAATGTCATCATTCATATTTCAAAATAGATGCATATCCGTTTCAGATCTATTCATTAGTTCATATCCTATTAATACTAGGGAGGAGATGAATAGATTGGCATCGAATGATGAATTGATTTGTCAAAAGTTTGCTAGGATTATCGGCGGCCAAGAAGGATTTGCGGGTGGCAAATGTGTGGCAACCATAAATCGAAATGAAATAAAAGTAAAAATTTTAGGAAAACGTTTTAGAGTAACCTCTTCTTTCTCATATGAATCCAGAGATAATCAGACTGGACGGGCATTGTGCCTAGGCAGGGTAGCACTCTTGCAAAAAGAAGTCGAGAATTTTGTTGCTTCCATTCTTAAACAAGGAATAATAGTTTCATCTGTACACAATGAGTGGCTATTCGATAATCCGAATTTGGTTTACGTTAATATCGAAGCTGTTGATGATCCATTAGTTTTTGCAAGGAAAGTCAGAAAAGCGTTAAGGAACTAATGGATATCCCACTAATGGTAAAACGGAGCTGTCTGTAAGGCAGCTTTTTCTTATGCAACCATCGGGGCAGATTAGTTGAAGAACAGGTAATAAAATCTCTATGTCGAATTAGTAACAAATGGGGTGATTAATTTTGATATATGTAAAAAGCTTGGAACAAAGTGAGCATGATTTAGATTTTTTAACGGATATGATGTATGAAGCTATTCATATTCCTGAAAATAAGCCACCTAAGGAAGAACTGTTAAATTTATCACATATCAAAAAATATAGTGAGGGATGGGGCCGAAAAGGTGATAGAGCAATAATTGCTTTTGAGGATAATTTTCCTGTTGGTGCTGCATGGTATCGCCTATTTGCAGAAAATCAAAAAGGTTATGGATATGTTGATGATAAGACTCCTGAACTAGGTATAGCAGTAATTAATAAAGTAAGAGGTAAGGGAATAGGTAACCTGCTTATGGAAAAGTTATTTGAAACAGCTTATAGAGATGGTTATACATCACTATCTTTGAGCGTTGACCCTAAAAACACTCAGGCTGTAAAACTTTATAAGAAACTTGGATTTGAACAATGTGATTCATCAGGAACATCTTGGACAATGATATATAACATCTCTTCTAGTTAGAAATTTTCAACTAACGAGTTCAATTCCTAAAGATCGGAGCTGTCTTTAAGGCAGCTTTTTCTTATGCAACCATCAGGGCAGATTAGTGGAAGAAGGTATTTATTGACCAGCTAAAGAATAGTATTCGGTAAAGGTTGATTTTAAGGATTAAACAAAATTAATATCAGGAGGGAAAAATGGTTGATAATAGTTATGAGAAACAACATCTGAAAAAACTCAGGACTTTTACTTATATCACGATAGCATTAATTTTTTCAATGATATTTCTATTTATTAGCATTTTTCTTTTGTTTTTTTCTATGTCAAGCATTTTAGACCTTGTGTACTTTGCACCAAAAATAGCCATTTTCTCAATCTTGATTTCTTGTGTATTTTCTGTTTTAGCTATAAAAAATATCTTTGGTAAGATATTGTTAGTATTAAACATATTTCTCATGCTATTTATGATTTTTTATGGGCCATAACTAGATACCATTAAATGAGGACTACACAGATATGACTAATATGTGTAGTCCTTTTTCTATCAATTGTGGAAAAATGTTTGTTTTTTGAAGGTGATTCTCTTATTTTGTTGTATTTTTACTAATTGATGGATTAATTAAAAATACAGCAAAAAACGGAGGGAAATCACATGTTTAACAACTGGAAAAAAACACTGATGGCTGGAGTGATCAGCTTATCCTTGCTAGGTACTGGATACGTCAGTCACGACCTGATCTCCTCGCAAAACGTCTCGGCTGAACCGGCAGCTAAAAATGCACCAGGGCATTTGAAAAAGGTGGAGTCTTCCCAGCTTGATGAAATTATCAAACGTGGATACATCCGGGTAGGAATGACGGGGGACTATAAACCATTTACCTATTTGAACCCGGAAACAAATGAGTATGAAGGCTTTGACGTGGATGCTGCCAAAGAGCTTGGCAAAGACCTTGGTGTGGAGGTGGAATTTGTCGCTACCACATGGCCAACGATGATGAAAGACCTGCAAGCGGACAAATTTGATATCGCTGTGGGCGGTGTGACCCGCAACACAGCCAGACAAAAAAGCGCTTATGTATCCCAAGGTTACCTTTCATTCGGTAAGGTGCCTTTGATTCGCAAGGAAGATAAAGACACGTATCTTACCATTGAAGATATCAACAAGCCTTCTGTACGCATTGGCGTAAATCCTGGCGGAACAAACGAAGAATTTGTCCGTCAGTATCTTAGCGATGCTAACGTAACGGTTGTAGAAAACAACCTTGATATCCCTCATCTTGTTGCAGAAGGTACGTATGATGTTATGATCACTGACACAGTAGAAGCAATGCTGTATGCAAAAGCTGATTCAAGATTGTATGCGGCTCAAACTGACAAGCCTTTCACAAACAGCGAAAAAGGTTATATGATCCCAAGAGGTGATTTCATTTATGCAAGCTACTTGGAAATGTGGATGGATGAAATGGAGCTCCAAGGGAAATTTGATGCCCTCTACAAAAAGTGGATGGAATAGAATTTAGAGGTGTTCCCAAAAAACTATCCTTAATACTGCCATGTAGGGAAGCGTTTTTTCGCTAACAGGTGCTTTAATAATATTAAAAGCTAGTGAATTTAAAAAAAGAGTATAGTTTTGGATAAAAGATGAAGCAAACCGGGGGTGACAAAAATGAAACAAAATATATGGGAGAAGGAATATAGAAATGTTGATAGTTTATGGGGTTTCAAGCCTAATGGTATCTTATCCCAATATGTTGGAATGCTTCCGGATAATGGAGAGGTTTTAGACATAGGTATTGGAGAAGGAAGAAACGCCCTTTTTTTCGCTGCACAAGGATTTGTTGTTGAGGGTATTGATATTTCAGAAACAGCAGTAGAACGATGTTTGGAACTTTCAAAAGAGCACAATTTGAATGTTGACGCTAAAATTCAAGATATTACTTCTTTTGAGATTGAACCAAATAAATATTCATTAATCATACTTTCTAATGTACTTAATTTTTTTCCTGATAATGAAATTAAAAATATTATCGACAAGGTGAAAAATGGGTTGCAAAAAAATGGGTTGGTATATATTAATGTCTTTGATGATAAAGAACCAGGTAGAAAGAAAGCTCCAGAGAGGTATGAACAGTTAGCAGAGCATACGTTTTACAAGGAAAGTTCAAATATGTTTCTTCATTATTTTACAAGAAGTGAATTGGAAGGCTTTTTTACGGATTATAAAACCATAAGCTTGTCTCAGTCTTACTCTTTGGACATTACGCACGGTCAACCTCATTTCCATAGCACATTAGAAATCATGTCACAAAAGTCTTAAAAAGGTTAACATTCTTTATTTCACCATCTGTGTTTAATACCTTAAAAAAGGCCATCATTTGAAAACAAGCGTACCCCCGTTCAAAATTTGAACGGGGGTACGCTTGTTTAATTTAACCATAATGGTAAAATTAATGAATTAAAAATGGATAATCAATAATGTTAAACTGATAATTAATATTATTAATTTTTTTGATTAAAAAAATTTAATTTTACTATTTATATTTTTAATTCCTTGTTATATAATCGAATCAACTAAAAGGGAGGAATTGCATTCCATTATGGCTTATAAAGTAATTACAGATTGTCCTGTCTGCAGTAAAACATTGAAAATTACAAAATTGCAGTGCTCTCATTGTCACACTACGATCGAAAATGAGTTTGAATTATCTAAGCTGGCATCCTTATCAAAGGATCAGCTACATTTTGTGGAAGTATTTTTAACATGCAGAGGGAATATCAAAGAAGTTGAAAAGGAACTGGGAATTTCGTATCCCACGGTTCGAGGCAAGCTAACAGACATCATTTCATCCCTTGGATATGTGCAGAAGAAGAAAAATGAAGTAGACGAGAAAAAAATTGTCACCATGTTGGAAAATGGCGAAATCACACCAGAAGAAGCCATTAAGCTCTTAAAAGAGGAATAGGGAGGAATTTATCATGAAAGAGGAAATTACAAGAGTGTTAACAATGGTTCAAGAAGGAAAGATTGATGCAGATAAGGGATCAGAACTGATTCAAGTATTAAAAGAGAAAGAAGAAACAGGTAATAAGCTTTTGGAGAAACCGACTAAATATTTAGATAAAACATTAAAAATTCGTGTTGTATCAGCCGAAAATGATAACGTCACGGTCAATTTGCCTATAAAACTGGTCAAGGTAGTATTAATGGCTGGACACAGCATCGCAGCGAGTATTCCTCAATCGGAAAAATACGTTAAGGATGTGGACATAAGCCTTATCATGGAAGCAATCGAAAACGAATTAGATGGCCAAATTGTTGATATTAAATCGGCAAACGGGGATACCGTTTCCGTCATCATTGATTAGTGATTTGTTTATGATGCATGTAAAAGTGAAAGCAAAAGACGTTCGGTTTACCATCCCAGTTCCATATGCCATTTTAAATATTGTCATTTCCATTTTGTCTTCAAAATTTCTTCAGCAAAATGTAAACAAATGGACAAAAGAGCACTTCGAAAGAAAAAAACTGGACTTTACCTTTCCGTTAATAGACAAAAATAGGCTAAAGCCTATCGTCAAGGAACTGAAAAATTATAAAGGGATCGTGCTAGTGGATGTCAGAGCTAAGGACGGTACTGAGGTTAAGGTTAGACTATAATTTATTATAGAATACGCCGACCACTGCCTGGCATTTTGAAGGAAAATCCTAATTTCTCACAAAGTTCTTTAATTTTAAAAGCTTAAACAAGCATAACCCCGTTCTAAATGTAGGACGGTGTTAAGAATATGTTGGTGCGCCCGATTGTTGAATAACATGCCGGGCGCTTTTTTAATCGCGCATTGCTCCTGCCTCTCGGGAAGTCATTGCACCTTGTCCTTCGCTTACATCTTTTTGAATTTGTTGTTTTACTTTTTGTGCATCAGTTCCGGCAAATTCCGGTTTCATAATGGAACCCGAGTTCCCTTTAGCTGGTGGATTCTGCTGCATACAATTCCTCCTCAATTTATGTTTAACACTCTTATTGTTTATAAAAAGGTTCAAGAGTACTAATTGATTTTAGAAGCCAATTGCCTTTGAAATATAGACCTAAAACCAGTAACACCTCTCGGAAACTCAAGTGTATACTTGATTGCATTATTTTGTGGGAATCGAAGGGAATATATGTATCGCAAAGAATATATAATGAAAAAAATTATATAGATGAGAGGGGATATTATGATTAGTGAAAAGAGCAAAAAAATCATTGAAAATTATATTATGGCCTACAATTCGTTTGATATTGAAAGTATGGTTAAACTCCTTCATAAAGAGATCATGTTTAGGAATTTCACGAATGGCGATATGAACACAGAGACCAGAGGCATACAAGAGTTTAAAGAACTGGCGGAAAAGTCGTCAAAGATTTTCTCTCGTCGCCGTCAGACGGTTATTGACTATAACGCTATAGAAGATAAGGCAGAAGTGCAAATTGAATATGAAGCAATACTGGCTGTTGATTTGCCTAACGGATTAAACAGTGGAGATAAGATTCAATTAAAAGGAAAGTCCATATTTGGACTTAATGAAGGGAAAATATCATTAATTGAAGATTATAGTTGAGTGCATCTAACCTTAATTACGCTAAATAAACGCGTGAACAAGCTTCAATAACTTTTGAAAATATTGTTAGTACTCAACAAAAGGGATTCGGAAAATATATCTTTCATCAAATGAAGATCCCAAACTAACAACTTCAACTCATCAGGTATGGTTTCTATATAAATGCTATAACAAAGTTGATTGGAGAGAAAGGTGCGAGACTCCTGCGGGAAAGGCGCGTCTAGGGAGACCCCGCAGGCGCAAGCCGAGGAGGCTCCCTGACCG